>JASGCH010000041.1 GCA_030054245.1 Gammaproteobacteria bacterium
TGGCCTCTGGCGATCCAATTGCCATGTTGCTCGGAGATCAAGCGAGTTTGCAGGATATTGAAGAGGCGCGCGTGCGCTATGGCTTAGACAAGTCTTGGTTTGTCCAATACGCAATTTGGCTTGCACAATTGGCGAAGGGAGATTTGGGGCAGTCGATTTTTATGCAGGCTCCGGTGGCACAGGTGTTGATCGATCGCATTGAGCCGACTTTGAGCTTAGCCTTGCTAGCGGTGCTGATTGCCGCACTGATTGGTTTGCCTTGTGGCATAGTCGCTGCGGTGTGGCGTGGGCGTTGGGTCGATCAGGTGTTCAGCACGCTAGCGATGCTCGGTGCGAGTATGCCTAGTTTTTGGATGGGTTTGCTTTTGATTCAAGGCTTTGCGGTGGCTCTTGGTTGGTTCCCAGTGTCAGGTTATGGCAATCCCAATGCGGATCTGGCAGAACGCTTACACCATTTGATCTTGCCTGCGATTGTGCTGGGGGTGCTCAATTCGACGCTCATCATTCGTTTTACACGCGCTTCGATGTTGGATATTTTGGGGGAAGATTACATCCGCACAGCCCGCTCGAAGGGACTATCCGAACGCGCGGTGATCTTGCGCCACGCACTTGGCAACGCTTGGGTACCTATCATTACGGTATTGGGTTTAACATTGGCTCTAATGATAGGCGGAGCGGTGGTTACCGAAACGGTGTTTAACCTGCCAGGTCTTGGTAATTTGGTCGTGCGCGCTGTATTGCGGCGTGATTATCCGGTGATCCAAGGGGCTTTACTAGCAATTGGTGCAGTTTATGTTTTCATCAATTTCGGTATCGATTTGCTCTACCGCTTGGTTGATCCGAGGGTGCGCTATGGCTGAATCGACGAGTCTTTTTTGGCTAGCCTGCCAGCGTTTGTTTGCCCGCCGTATCGTGCTAATGGCGACATTTTTTTTATTGGTGCTCGTGTTGCTTTCATGGTTCACCAACTTCTTGTTTTACGACCCAACCGCGATGAAGATTTCACTGCGCTTAAAGCCTCCAAGTGGTGCACATTGGGCTGGCACAGATGAATTAGGGCGCGACATTTTGAGCCGAATTTTTTATGGTGCTCGTTACACCTTGGGTATTGGTTTTGCCACAGCCATCATCGCCACATTCGCGGGTACCTTGCTCGGTTTGTTGGCTGGCTACTTTAATCAACTAGACGCCGTGCTCATGCGCGGAGTCGATGCGATGATGGCCTTCCCCGATATTTTGCTCGGCATAGCCTTGGTGGCAATATTGGGACCCAGCCCCGTGAATGTAGTATTGGCACTATCTATCGTTTACACGCCGCGTGTGGCGCGCGTGGTACGAGCACAAACCCGCGTGATTCGCGAGCTACCCCATATCGAAGCGGCGCGTGCTAGCGGAATAGGTGCACTGGGTCTGCTCCTGAGGCACATTTTACCATTGCTTAGTTCGCCAATTCTGGTACAGCTGAGTTTTATTTTTGCTTATGCACTGCTGGCCGAAGCGGGGCTGTCGTTTTTGGGAGTTGGGGTGGGGTCAGACATACCCACTTGGGGTAGCATGGTGGCGGCGAGCACACAATACATGGATCGCGCGTTGTGGACTTTGATCTGCCCCGGCTTTGCCATTGTCCTCACTTCTTTATCTTTGCAAATATTAGGCGACGGTGTACGAGACTTACTTGACCCTCGGTTGAAGGGAGTCACATGAACCAAGCCAATCCTCGGCTCCATTTACACAATGTTTGCACCAGCTTACAGCAAGGAGGCAAACTTCTGCCCCTTGTGCGCGGTGTCAGCCTTTCTATCCACGACGGCGAAACCCTTGCCTTGGTAGGTGAATCTGGCAGTGGCAAATCGCTTACAGCACTCACCATCATGCGCCTGCTGGCGCGCAACGCCAACTGGCAGGTGAGTGGTGAGATTTTGCTACAAGATGCTAGCCATCAAACTTTGTCGCTTTTACAGTTGCCAGCGGTACAGATGCAAGCATTGCGCGGTCACCAATTGGCAATGATCTTTCAAGAGCCGATGACCTGCCTAAACCCTGTAATGCACATCGGCGCGCAAATCGAGGAGAGTGTGCGCTTACATTTGAAACTCCAAGGTGCAAGCGCTCGCGCTCACGCCCTGCGGATGCTCGAACAGGTGGAAATTCCAGATGCCAAAACGCGTATCAACGACTACCCGCACCAACTCTCAGGTGGAATGCGTCAGCGCGTGATGATCGCGTTGGCAATGGCCTGTAACCCACGCGTCTTAATCGCTGACGAGCCTACAACGGCCTTAGATGTAACGGTGCAAGCTCAAATTTTGGCGCTACTCGCCAAGTTACAACAAGCCAACGGTATGGCTTTGCTCTTCATCACGCACAACCTCGGCTTGGTGGCGCACCATGCCGACCGCGTGGCCGTAATGTACGCTGGACAAATGGTTGAACAAGCCAGTGTGGCGGATTTGTTTGATGCACCCTTACACCCCTATACCCAAGGCTTACTCGGCTGTTTACCTGGGCGTGCAAGGGTGCTGGCGCGGCAATTGCAACAGCGCGTTTTACTACAAGATATTCCAGGCCAAGTGCCTGCGATGGACTCATTACCTGCAGGCTGTGCGTTTGCCGACCGTTGCCCAAAACGCTTTGCCGCATGCAGTCAAGAAGCTCCTTGGCAAACTTCAACCAACCATGCAGTGCGTTGTCACTTACCACCGGCTACTCCGTTATGAAACCCCTGCTCCAACTCGACAATCTCAGTGTCGTCTTTGGTCAAGACAAGCACCAAGTTTATGCCGTCAACCAAGTAAGTCTGCATATCAAGCAGGGCGAGACGCTCGGCTTAGTGGGCGAATCCGGTTCAGGCAAGAGTAGTTTGGGGCGTGCTATTTTGCGACTCATCGACTTGCGCAGTGGACGCATTGAGTTTAACGGTACCGATCTGGCAGAGTTAAACGCCCGCCAAATGCGCCCCTTACGGCGGCAAATGCAGATGATTTTTCAGGACCCCAGCTTAAACCCGCGCCAACGAGCGGGACAGATGCTTGCCGAAGTTTTGAATGTTCACGGCCTGCATACAGGCGTAGCACGCGCCAAGCGCATTGCTGAGTTACTCATTCGCGTCGGTCTGCGTGCCGACCACGCAAGCCGCTTCCCGCATGAGTTCTCGGGTGGACAAAAACAGCGCTTGGGCATAGCTCGAGCCTTGGCCGTCGAACCGCGATTCATCGTTGCTGACGAACCATTGTCTGCACTCGATGTCTCGATCCAAGCGCAAATCGTCAATCTTTTAATAGGTTTGAAAAACGATCTGGATTTAACCTTACTTTTTATCTCCCACGACCTCGATGTTGTCGAGTACCTATGCGATCGCGTTGCGGTGATGTACCTCGGACGGATCATGGAAATCGCCCCGACAGCCACACTATTTACCAATCCAGCTCACCCCTACACACAAGCGCTACTCGCCGCCGCGCCCATTCCTGATCCAAAGCAAATTGCCCCGCAGTCCAAACTCTATGGCGAACTACCCAGCCCTTTAAATCTGCCTTCAGGTTGCGTGTTTCGCACTCGTTGCCCTAGGGCACAAGCTTCCTGTGCTCTGCAAGTACCACCGCTACAAAATGTGTCACACGGCGATCAGCATAGCGTCGCTTGCCTGTTTCCCAATATACCATGAAAATCTCTCATTTAGAATTAAATAGTAGCTTCAAGGGCTACCCAAGCCATTGTCCACCCCTGCCCTTGGCCAAAGTAGGTGACCAAGGCTGGCAAGTGTTGCGTGGCGATTTGCCACTGCCCTTGGCTGTACTCAAGGAATCTGCGCTCGCGCACAACCTTGCTTGGATGCGCGATTTTTGTGTGCAACACGATGTCTCCATAGCGCCACACGGCAAAACCACCATGTCGCCTGAGTTATACGCTCGCCAGCTAGCGGCCGGCGCTTGGGGTATTTCATTTGCCACGGTTTTTCAAGCCGCTGTTGGACTACGCCACGGTGTAGAGCGCGTGATCATCGCCAACCAAGTTGTGCAGGACATCGATCTTGTCACCTTAGCTACCTTGCTGGCACAAACCCCAAGCGCCCAAGCATGGTTCTTAGTCGATTCACTCGCCCAAATTGCCCAAATTGAGTGCTGGCAAAGGCAACACCCCAGCATTGTATTCGATGTTTTGGTGGAAGTTGGCATTGCCGGTAAACGCACGGGTGCGCGTAGCCACGCGCAAGCCATGCAATTGGCCACTGCTGTGGCGCACAGTCCAGCGCTACGGCTGTGCGGCATTGAATGCTACGAAGGTGCCCTAGCCACTTGCCATTCGCATGAAGACAGGCAGGCCGTGCAAGCCTTGCTACAAAGCATCGAGCACATCGTTGTCTCTTGTGCTGAGCAAAAATTGTTTGAAAGCCAAGAGATCATCGTGAGCGCCGGTGGTTCGTCGGTGTTCGACTTGGTTGCTCAAACCCTGCCAAAACTGGCGCATTTGCCGTTGCGTCGCTTGCTACGATCAGGCTGCTACCTCGCGCACGACCACATTCATTACCAGCGACACCTGCAATGCGTCGCTGAACGCCTTCAGTTGCACCAAACCCTGCTACCCGCGCTCGAAGTATTATGCCTTGTGCAATCCTGCCCAGAGCCAGGTTTGGCTTTGCTGAATATGGGCAAGCGCGATGTTGGCTACGATCTCGATTTACCCATCCCTCTCTGGCGCGCTGGTTTTGGCAGTAAGGGATGTCACGGCGTCCCAGTACATTGGCAAATCAGTGCCTTAAACGACCAACATGCTTACCTGCGCTTTGACCCCGGTTGCCCTGAGAACGAGCACCCGCAAGTAGCTGAAATAATCGGTTGCGGCATATCGCACCCCTGCACCACCTTTGACAAATGGCGCTGGATGCCCATCGTAGATGAGCGCTACCATGTGCTCGAAGCGATCACGCTACATTTTTAAGCTATGTCAACCGAATACGACAACCTACCCCTACTTGCCCGCATGAAAGCCACGCAAGACAGTCTGCCGCGTGCTCAGCAACAAGTGCTCGCTCTGATGCTTTCCGACCCGCAAACTGCTGTCAACCTCAGTATCAACCAATTGGCTACATGCGCCAAAGTCTCGATGCCGACCATTATGCGCACGGCGCGTAGCTTTGGCTTCGCTGGTGTACGCCAATTCAAACTCGCTCTAGCACAAGATTTGGCACGCCAAACGCCGGTTCACCGTAGCGTCGATCTGCAAGACACGAGTGCCACGGTGGTGCAAAAAATCATGCAAGGCGTTTTAGCTTCGATCCAAATGCTAGAGGCACAGTTTGATGTCGCCACACTCGAACGCGCGGCAGATATGCTGGCCAAAGCGGTGCGTATCGACTGCTATTCGGTAGGTGCAACTTCGGGTTTCCTTGCCAACGATATGCAAGGCCGTTTGTTTCGCTTAGGATTAGTTGCCCATGCCTTTCATGACGCCCATTTGCAGCTCACTTCGGCTGCTTCACAAAGCGAAAGCGGAGTAGTGCTCGTATTCTCACACATCGGGCGCATGCCTTCGATGCTTGAAGCCGTGGCATTTGCAAAATCCAGAGGCACTCAAATCATTGCCGTCACCCAGCCCGGTACCCCGTTGGCACTGCAAGCTGATATCGTGCTAGCGGCCAATGTACCACCTGATGCCATTATGCGTGTAGGTACGGAAGCGTATATTGCACACCTTTTAATCATCGAAATTTTAACGGTTTTGGTGTTACAACGCTTGGGTGCGCAAGCTGTGAAGCATCTCTCCAACTTCCGCCAAGTTTTGCAAGAACATGGGCAAGACACCGAAACGCATCCTTCACTCCACTGGAATTGGTCACAAGTCGAACGGCAACATGAAGGTGAATGTTCATGAGTGCTTGGCTCTTGTACAATGCGCAGATTATCGACGGCAACAAACGCGTCGCCTTCCAAGGTGATGTATGCGTAGAGCATGGCCGCATCACAGCTGTCGGCTACGACTTGCCGGTACAAAATGCGCAAATCATCGATTGCACGGGACTGGTACTCTGCCCTGGCTTTATCGATACCCACACGCACGACGACGCACAAGTTCTGCGCGACCCAGGTATGGTAGCCAAACTCTCACAAGGTATCACGACGGTGATCACAGGCAACTGTGGTCTATCTTTAGTACCCCTCGTCACCCCAATCCCACCATCCCCCTTAGACTTGCTCCATAGCGAGGCGTTTGCTTATGCCAGCGTCAATGACTATCGCGCGGCGATAGAACGGGCACGCCCCAGCGTGAATGTTGCTATGCTCATCGGTCACAGTAGCTTGCGCATCAAAGCCATGACCGATTTAGAGCGCCCGGCCAACGCACAAGAAACGGAGTCCATGTGCTACGATTTGGAACAAGCCATGCAACAAGGGGCGATGGGTCTATCATCGGGGTTGTTTTATGCCACGGCAAAGTCTGCTGATGTGCAAGAAATGCAAGCCTTGGTACGCGTTGTGGGGCGTTACGGTGGCATTTATGCCACGCATTTGAGGAGCGAGATGGACAGCATTATCGACGCCATGCACGAAGCCGCCAGTACTGCCCAAGCAGGTTGTGCTACCTGGATATTGTCGCACCACAAATGTGCAGGGCCTGCCAATTGGGGGCGCAGTGTAGAGACCTTGGCTTTGCTGGAAATTTTAGAACAAAAACAAGAAATTGCGCTGGACGCCTACCCCTATACAGCCGGATCCACGCTACTGCGCGAAGATTTGGTAGATGGCCAGATTGACATCTTGATTACCCGTAGCCAACCCCACCCAGAATGCACTGGGCGCATGTTAAAAGACATTGCTAAAGAGTGGCAGATGAGTGAACAAGAGGCTTGCTGCAAACTGAGCCCTGGTGGTGCGTGTTATTTCCAAATGCGTGAAGACGATGTGCAACGCATCCTCTGTCACCCTCTCACGATGATAGGCTCTGACGGTCTCCCGCACGATGAAAAACCCCATCCCCGCCTATGGGGCACCTTCCCCCGAGTACTAGGTCACTACTGTCGAGATTTAGAGCTTATGAGCTTACCTGAAGCCATCCACAAAATGACTGGTCTCCCTGCTCAGCGCTTGCGCCTCAAAAATCGAGGTCAAGTCGCCCCTGGTTATTACGCTGATTTGGTGTTATTTGATCCTCAAAAAATCCAAGACAAAGCCACCTACGCCACCCCCACCACCCCCTGCGAAGGCATTCATCGCGTCATGGTGCGCGGCGACTGGGCGTGGATAAACGGACAAGCTACAGGGCAGGGGAAGGGAGAGTTTTTGGCTTTTGCCGGCTGAGTTTGGGATAAATTGATGATAGACTCAAGTTTAGCCATGATTTACTTTAGCTAGGTAATCTAGGTTAAATAATATCAATTGTTGTTTTTCAGGTAATTCTTCTAAATAATTTGATATAAACAATTCTTTTCCTTTTTGATCTGACCCTACTTTAATATTTCTCATGCCATACATTAACTCCCAGGGTATAATATTTGCATAAGAAAATAACTCTCTTATGTACTGGCTATCGTCATAAGTTATCAGCCATTTATGCTTGCAGGTTTTCATATTTTCAGCAAACTTAAGATGATCAAATGATTTGTGCATACTACCATTTTTGCCATATAATGCCGATTTTGTGGCTGAATAATAAGGTGGATCAAGAAAGATAAAAACATTTTGGCCGTCTCGCTTTACTAATTCTTCGTAGTCAAGGTTGGTGATAGTTGAACCATTAATAACTTTTGCAAATGGCTTTAACCGCTGAATACTGCTTTCTGTAAATCGTCCTGTAAACGCATGTTCGCTAAATCCACCGCTTAAACTTGTTCCCGAAAAAGTAATACGATTATAAATAAAAAAGGCCGATCCTCTTTCTAAATCATTAAATGAGTCCAAATTCTCATTTAAAAATGTATACATTTTTTTACCTATTGGAAATTGATTACGCCACTGATAAATTTTGTCAATAAGTGCATCTACATCTTTTTGGGATACTTCCCAAAACTTGTAGAGTTCGTAATACAAGTCGTTAATCCAAAATATTTTATTTGAAAATTGTTGTTTTACATACATAAAAATAGATCCACCACCTAAGAATGGCTCTCTATATTCTTCAAAATCTGGAATGATAGTAGAAATTAAATCCACTGACCTACTTTTTCCTCCTGGATATCTTAATGGACTTTTTATCATTTTAAATGCTGTATTTTAATAATAAAATTATTCTGCTTTGCTTCTGAAAAGATGGTTTCCACAAGTTTTATTTGTAATGCAGAAAAAGAGTTTTTGGAAAAGAATTGAGTTATATCTTTTTTTGAACTTATAGAACGAATTACACCTTTTATTTTAGAAGAAGTTAAATTCAAAACAGCTTCGCTATTTATTCTATTTCCATTTATAGTAACTTCTGAAAGATTACAGTACAAAATCATTTTCAATAATCCATCTTTCATGTCACCTTTACTTGGCAGTAAAGCATTTTTACTATGTTTACCTTCAATTAAACTAACTTTAGTTGGTGTAATTTTTATTTCATCAACAGTCAGAAAATATTGCCCTCCCAAGTAATTGGTTATTGTAATCTTTGCTTTTGATAGGGTAGATAAGCTTTCTTTTGGTTGAATCGTAACAAATTCTCTTGATTGTGCTTTTTGTGCTTTGTCTCTTGAAAATGCCATAAAAAGCGACACATCTTTACCTATTTTCTCTTTAAATCTGTCTAATCCATTTGCATTGTGTAGTTTCACTTTTGTGTTTAGTTCAATATGACCATAAGAAGTTTTTGCTTTATCTATAATATCGTGCAAATTAGTATTTAATTCGTTCAAATTCCAATGTAAAGCAGAACTATGGTACTGTTCAATCTGTTTTATTTTAGATAATATATACTTGTTGTTAAACTTTTGATTGGTAATTTTATCACCTACTATTTTAGCATTTTCATAGTATGCAAAAATGACAAAAACATCCAATAAAGACATCAATGAAACCGTATCCCATTGTATAAAATCTCTGTCACCTTTTGCACCTTCGTCTTTTACAATAGGAATTACAGTAATTTTCTTTGAAATGTGTAAGGTATTATATACTCGTTCAAAAGGATAGGAACGGGTTCTTTTTGGTGAAACCCACTTTGAAATAGCAAATGTATGTTTGTTATCTGTCAATAAACAAACTGAAGGCATTTCGTTAATATCAAAATCTTTAATTGTAATATCTTTCAGACTTTTAGCAAAAAGAACCTGATATTTTATACCCGTTACTTTTCCAATTATATCCATTATTATGTTTATTAGCATCTAAGTAGTTACTAATAAA
>JASGCH010000042.1 GCA_030054245.1 Gammaproteobacteria bacterium
GCTTTAGAAGATTGTCACCCACTTATTTGGCAGAAGATGTCAGTGATACCGAGGGTACGGGTATAGTGCATTCATCTCCAGCTTATGGACTTGAAGATTTTTATTCCTGCGTACGAAATGGCATGCCCATCGAGCAAATTTTGAGTCCGGTGCAAAACAATGGCATTTACAAAGGGGGACCATTTGATGGATGGCACCTCTGGAAAGTCAATCAAAGAGTGATTGATGTATTGGATTCATCTTTATTTTCAGTTTCAAAAATTCAACACAGTTACCCTCATTGTTGGCGCCATAAATCTCCGGTGATATATCGGCTAGCCGCTCAATGGTTTATTCGCATGGATGAAGGGGTAGGTATATTTGCTACCGACCCATCCCCATTGACTTTGCGCCAGTTGGCACTAAAAGCTATAGATGATACTGAATTTTACCCTCAAAGTGGGCGAAATAGGTTGCGCGATATGATTGCCAATCGACCTGATTGGTGTATTTCTAGGCAAAGAAGCTGGGGAGTACCCATTCCCTTTTTATTACACAAAGAAACTGGAGACTTGCATCCGCGAACTTTAGAGTTAATCGATAAAATTGCTGACATTATTTTTCAGGGTGGAATCGAGGCTTGGACTCAGACCCCGGTGTCTGAATTATTAACACAAGATTCTGACGATAGCTATAATTATATAAAAAGTCAAGATATTTTAGAGGTATGGGTGGATTCAGGCACTAGTTTTTGGCATGTGCTACGAGGTAGCCATGAACAGGTTTACACGGGTAGGCTTTCTTATCACCCAGTGGGACCTGAGGCGGATATGTACTTGGAAGGGCACGACCAACATCGAGGCTGGTTTCATAGCTCACTCTTATTGGGTTGTGCTATCTATGGCCGGGCACCTTACAAGAGTTTGTTGACGCATGGTTTTGCGACCGATGGTCAAGGACGAAAAATGAGCAAATCTCTAGGCAATGTAGTGAGTCCTATGGAAGTAGTCAAAGAGTTTGGTGCTGAAATTTTGCGTTTATGGGTTGCCAATACAGATTACTCAGGCGATCTCAATGTGGACAAAAAAATTCTGGCTAGGGTGGTTGATGCTTACCGAAGATTGAGAAATACTTTTCGGTTTTTATTGGCTAATATAAATGATTTTGATTATGAGCAAGACTTTGTAATTCCGGAGGAATTATTAGAACTCGATAGATATGCGTTGTGCCGATTAGCACAGATTCAAGGTGACTTGATTGGACAATATGATGCCCAATTAGGATTTTTTGTGGGGGGGTATTATGGACAATACGAATTTCATCCAGTGGTTACTCATACCGTGTTGTATTGCACGGAAGAGTTGGGTGGATTTTATCTGGATGTGTTAAAGGATCGTTTATACACCACTCCTCCTAAATCCAAAGCTCGCCGCAGTGCACAGTCTGTTTTGTATCATATTTTGCATTCTTTGGTACTTTGGATGTCTCCCATTCTTAGTTTTACCGCGGAAGAAATTTGGCAGGTTTTAGGCTATAAACAGAGTATATTTATTGAAAAATACTGGTTACATACTGCGATAGACGAGAAATTAATGCAGAAATGGCAAAATATCTTGATGGTGCGTAGAAAAGTCAATGAAGAATTGGAAAAACTCAGAGCACAAGGTAAAATTGGCTCTGGCTTGCAAGCTAAGGTGAGGGTTTGGGCACAAGGCGCAATCGCCGCTGATTTGGCGTCTTTAGGTGAAGAATTGCATTTTGTTTTTATAACATCACAAGCAGACTTGCTAGAAGTAGAAGCATTTACCTCCAATCAGTTAGTATTAAAGGTAAAAAATGGTAGTTTTGCGCTAGAGGTTTCGGTAGCTGATGGCGTCAAATGCTCTAGGTGCTGGCATTATGTAGATCAATTGGTTCCTCACGGACACCCTCCAGACCAAGAGGTTGCACTTATATGCCAACGCTGTGACTTGAATTTAAACACTACTGGAGAAAATCGACAATGGGTATAAAAGTCTTCCGGTTGATGGCGATCATTCTGGCGGTTTTAGTCGTGGGCCTCGATCAACTTAGTAAATACTGGATAAAACAGCACTTTGACTTGGGTTCGTCGATAGTCGTGTCTTCGTATTTGAATATTACCTATATCTATAATACGGGAGCTGCTTTTTCTTTTTTAGCGGATCAATCGGGTTGGCAAAATGGCTTATTCATGGGTATTGGGCTACTCGTCATCCCTTATTTTCTATATTTAACTTATACAAAAGCGAGTCAAAAAATGTATTCTTTGGGAATGGCATTGATCATTGGCGGAGCGATAGGTAACTTAATCGATCGAATTTTCTTTGGGAAGGTGTTGGATTTTATTGATTTTCATGCACCATGGTTGCGTTTTGTATTTGCTAGTGGGCATTTTCCAATCTTTAATTTAGCTGATGTATTCATCAATATGGGAGTTGCTTTGGTTATCGTATCTGAAATAAGCAAAAGCAAGTTGACAAGACCTTTGCAACCTCGGTAAACTGTCATAATGGAACATAACGCAGTCGCGAGCTATTCTCGCATATTAAGACTGTTGCACCATCGGCTGGTGCCACTCAGCGAGCTGTCAAAGTACAAGGCTAGAGTGTACGCCCCCAGCGGAATTTACTCAAATGATCATTCGCTGGTGAGTACCGCATAACGCAGTCATTTAACAACCGCGACACCAGCCAATGGGGCAACAGTCTTAAGTACTGATCCCTATGTCCATTATTTCTTTGGCAAGAAATAAATAAGCTTGGCTCCCTTTGGCATTAAAATCAAAGACCATTCCCGGTTTACCAAAACTAGGTGCTTCTGCTAGGCGTACATTGCGTGGGATGATGGTTTTAAAGACTTTATCTAGGAAATGTTTTTCTAATTCGGAACTCACTTGTTGTTGAAGAGTAATTCTGGGATCAAACATGACTCTTACCAAGCCCGCAATCGTCAAATCGCGGTTTAAGCGAGTTTGTACTAATTTAATATTAGCGACTAAATCGCTTAAACCATCTAGAGCAAAGTACTCACATTGCATTGGAATAAGAATGCCTGTGGCGACACAAAAGGCGTTGAGAGTCAATAACGATATAGCTGGCGGGCAGTCGATCAGTATGTAGTCGTAGTGGTGATGGGTGAGTTGATAAATGGCTTTTCTTAATCTCCAATGGCGATCTTCGTAGGGACTTAATTCCACATCGGTGCCTGCCAAATTTTGATTGGTAGGCAATAAGCTGTAATTGAATTTTCGCTGGGTTAAGGGATGCACAAAGGATAGAGACTGGATTTCATCTTCTAGGTTTTTTAGGCCTAACAACACGGCATAAGTGCCACCCAATACTCCATTCTTATCTATACCCGACCCCATAGTGGCGTTGGCTTGAGGGTCTAAATCGATCAAAAGAACCTTTTGGTTTAAATAGGCTAAACCAGCGGCTAAATTTACCGCTGTGGTGGTTTTGCCAACTCCGCCTTTTTGGTTGGCTATACAAAAAATTTTAGTCATCCTGATAAATGGATAGAGTTTATGATGGAAAGAACAAAGACCGTTGCATCATGGCTTTACCCTTGACTGCACTGCCAAATGACTGCGTTATGTGCTTCAATCCCAGATGAACGATTTCGGAAATGAAGCTAGAGGCAAATTTCAGCCTGGTAATTGGGTAGCTCGTCCGAGCTGGTGCACCAGTCTTGGTCTTGCAATTGGTTAGGCTGGACACCAGTGAGTGAGCAACTATTCGACTGGTGGGCAAAGCCCGGTTTGGTAATGACGACCGCTGTAATTACGACCGTTCGTAGGGCAACTCCCATACCAAGTGCGACTATAATGCAAGCTGGTTAGCAAGGGGTTAACTAAAGCCGATACGGCAAGTTAAAGACCGTTGTGCTTTCGGGTTCACCATTGGCTGTCAAATGACTGTGTTACGCGGTTTACTCACGGTGCAACAGTCTTACTTTTGTAAATTCCGCTGGTTGTGTGCTTTGACCTTGTAGTTATAGTAGCTCGTCCGAGCTTGCAACAACGGTTTTTGATCTCAATCTATTATTTTAACTTCTTATGGATATAAAAAAAATAAAAGCTATATTTGATATGGTCGCAGATGCCAATGTTAGCGAAGTAGAAATTTGTGAAGCCGATAGTAAAATTCGCATTGTCAAATTCCAGACTAGCCAAGGAGGGGTTCCAACAGCTTTTGCCACACCAGAGACCATGCCCTTAATGCCGCCAAAACCAGCTTTTAAGGAAGATATGATGCTTCCAGTTGTCTCTCCCCCTGCTGGTTTTGTCGTGATATCTCCGATGGTAGGTACTTTTTATCGAGCGGTGAATGTGCAATCTGAGCCCTTTGTAACGATGGGCAGTGTGGTAAAAGCAAAAGATGTACTTTGCATTATCGAAGCTATGAAAATATTTAACGAAATTAACTCGGATAGAGATGGGACGATTACTCAAATCTTGGCTGAAAATGGTGCTACTGTAGAATTTGGTCAACCTTTATTTGTTATCGAATAAGGCATGTTTAAAAGAATATTAATTGCCAACCGAGGAGAAATTGCTCTGAGGATTATTCGAGCTTGTCATGAGTTAGGCATAGAATCTGTGGTGATTTACTCACAAGCTGACAAGGACGCAAAATTTGTGCAACTGGCTGACCGGGCTTTGTGTATAGGACCAGCTAATGCTACTCAAAGTTATTTAAATATGCCGGCTATCATAGCGGCGGCAGAAGTAACCGACTCTCAAGCGATACATCCTGGGTACGGGTTTTTAAGTGAAAATGGTGACTTCGCCGAACGCGTGCAAAAAAGCGGTTTTGTGTTTATTGGACCTGACCCAGAATCCATTCGTACTATGGGGGATAAAGTGTTAGCCAAGAAAGTCATGCAAAAAACTGCTTTATCTTGTGTTCCTGGATCAGAAGGTGAATTGCCCGATGATATGGAGCAAGTCAAAAAAATCGCCAAAAATATAGGGTACCCAGTGTTACTGAAGGCGGTTGGAGGTGGAGGGGGGCGGGGAATGCGTTTAGTTCATACTGAGGCGGCTCTAGCCAATGCGGTGTTGATGACGCGTTCTGAAGCCCGTGCGGCTTTTGGTAATGCTGGAGTTTATTTAGAGAAATATTTACAAAATCCCAGACATATTGAAATACAGGTGATTGCCGATCACCATAAAAATGTAGTCTATCTTGGGGAGCGAGATTGCTCTATGCAGAGGCGTCACCAAAAAGTGCTTGAAGAATCGCCTGCACCCAATATTCCTAGGAGACTGATAGAAAAATTGGGTGAAAAATGCGTGAGCTCTTGTAAGAAGCTTGGATACAAAAATGCTGGCACTTTTGAATTTTTGTATGAGAAAGATGAATTTTATTTCATCGAAATGAACACGCGTGTGCAAGTGGAACATCCAGTTACTGAAATGGTGACTGGCATAGACATCGTAAAAACTCAAATATTGATTGCTAACGGTCAGAAACTTTCTTTTAAACAGAAAGACATTCAATACAGAGGGCATGCCATCGAGTGCCGTATTAACGCAGAAGACCCTTATACCTTCATTCCTTCTCCCGGAAGGATAAACCACTGGTATCCACCGGGTGGTCCAGGAATTAGAGTGGATTCACATATTTACACCGATTATCAAGTGCCATCTAACTACGATTCGCTATTGGCAAAAATCATTGCTTATGGCGAAAACCGAGAAGTTGCCTTGGGCAGGATATACAACGCGTTGAGGGAAACTGTTATCAGTGGTATCAAGACCAATATCCCTTTACATCTGGCGTTGCTTTCGGATCCTGGGTTTGTCGCTGGAGGTAAGGATATTCATTATTTGGAGACTTGGTTACAATCAAAGAATCACTAACCAAAGACCAAAGACCACAGACCTTTACACAACCTTGGTGCAGGAGTCTTAGGGTTGCAATTTCTTTTTAAGCGCGTTGATGCCTGCTTGAAAGACATTTTGTGCGATAAATTGGCATAATTCTTGTTTTTTATCTGGCGCACAAGCAAATTCCGCGGTCCATTCCAAAAAACACCGATTACCATCCGTGATTGGCAGTAGGCGCACGCTGGCTATGTAGTCTGTGACCTCCATACCGCTTTCAAGGATACCATAAGTAAAACTGAAATCATAATCAGATTGTGCCAAAAGTTGCTCTCTAATACGATCTCCACCTTGGGTTCTAAAATTGCGAACGCAACCAATTTTGTCACTGGGGTAATCATTTTCAATTCGGCTGTCTTGAATGAGAGGATGCCAAAGGGGCATCCCATTAAAATCTCGAATGATTTGCCAGACTCGTTCAATGTCTGCATCGATTGTACTGGAGACATAAATTTTATTGGTATACATATCTTATAGTTAGAAGACTGGTGCAACAATCTGATTCGTTCAAAAAATCACTCAATGGGTGGACCTGAAGTACTTTTAGGTTCAGACGATGGGTATGGGTTTTCTTTATCAGTTATGGGGTTAGGTATAAATTGAGGTAGTTTTCCAGAATATATGCCAATTTCATTGAGTAATTTATCAACCAGAGGGGCTTGTGCTCGGTATCTCAAAGCCGAGTCAATGAGTTGGTCAGAAAAACTTGGCTGAGTGGTGTTTGCCGACGGATGAATTGGGTTGCCATGATGAGGTACTAAACCGTCGACTTGTAAAATTTTGATGCTCTCAATGCGCTCCATTGGCTTTACAGATTCATGGATGATTTGGGCGGCATTATCAATCAACTTCAGTCTAAAAGCCGATAACCTGGCGGCATCTGATAAAGTGTTCTCAGCCAAGTGGTGCTCTCTTAAAGCCGAGGCGTCTGCTTCGGCGTTGAGTTTTTTCACGGCAATCCTCAATTTTTCAGCTTCCGACTCAGCTAAGGCTAAATTTTTTAAAGCATTTCCTTTGTCTAAACTGGCTTGGTTTTCAGTTTGTGCCGCTTTAACCACTTTTATCATGGCTCGTTCAGCATCCTGACTAGCGGCAATTAAATCTATGCGTTTTTTCCTTTCAGCGAGTTCAATTTCTCTGGCGGTAAATACTTTTTCCTCAGTTTCCACGGCTAAAGCGCGTGCCAAATCAGCATCGATTTGAGCTTTAGACACCTTTTCACTTTCTATCGCCAATTCTATCAACTTATTTTGTTCGGCTAATTCTAGTGATTTACGACGATCAATTTCGGCTACTTGCAAAGCTTTTTCTTTGGCAATTCTTTCTTGCTCTAAAATCAATTCGCTACGCACTTTAGCTTTATGAATAGATTCATGGGTGGCAATTTTAGCACTCTCAGCATCTTGTTCACGGATCGCATGATCAATTACCAGATCGGATTTTTGTTTGGATTTGGCAAATTCAATAGCTTGTTGTTGCAGAATGCGGGCAAATTCGCCTTCCTTATCTAAATCTAGCGAAAGTTTTTCCGTGGTTAAATTTTTATTGCGAATGGCGATGAGCGTGTCTTGCTCTACATCGTTTCTTTGTTTTTTTCGGAATTCAATTTGTTCAGTTAATCGGGTTAAACCTTCGGCATCAAATACATTACTAGGATTAAAATAAGTTAATTCGGTTTGATCGAGTTGGGTTAAGGAGGCGGCTTCTAACTCTAAGCCATTCTTGGTTAAAGTTTCGGCTACCAGGTCTTTGACCTGTTTAATATAAGAGCCTCTTTTCTCATGCAGTTCTTCCAAGGTCATTTCCGCGGCTATGGTGCGTAAAGCATCGACAAATTTACCTTCCACTTGTTCACGCAATTGACTTGGTTCTAAAGTCCTCAAACCCAAGGTTTGAGCGGCTGAGGATACAGCTTGTTTATCGGTGGCTACCCGAACAAAAAACTCGCTTACCACATCTACACGCATTCTGTCTTTGGTAATTAGGGCTTTGTCCTTGCCTCTGCTTATTTCTAAGCGTAAGGTGTTCATATTGACTGGAGTTATATCATGGATAAAAGGTAAGACAAAAGCTCCTCCACCTAAAACTACCTTTTCACCACCTAATCCAGTGCGTACAAATGATTTTTCTTTAGAACTCCGAATATAAAATAAGTGAATTAGCCAAATAAGAATGCCTAGAACGATGGCAATGGTTACGAGCAGAAGCAGAAAATATCCAAATTGACTTAACTCCATGTAGAACCTCAATTAAAGTGATGTTAAAAAGTTACAACTCAACCTCCGCAAACTTATCGGAGATTTAGCTTTAGGGCGATCAAAATCCGGTACTCTCTCGGGTTCACCGAGGTTGTGCAGCAGTCTCTGTCAAATGACTGCGTTATGCGACTCACCCCAGAATGAACACCAAAATCGCGAAACCGCTCGCTGGGGGTATGACAGTTTTAGGATGAGTGCAATTTTAAGTTCATAAACTCCTGAGTAGTCGCCGTTAATGATTTTTCTACAGGTAACCGCTCCATAGAGCTTGCACCATAGAATCCATGACAATGGCTACATTGCTGTAAAATATATTGTGCATCTTGGGGAGATGAAATGGGACCTCCATGACATAATATGAATATATCGGGATTTATTTTTTTGGCGCATTCACTCCATACATTCAGCTTTTGAACACAATCATCCAAGCTAAGAACCGTTTGTGCGCCAATAGTACCACCACGGGTGAGTCCAAAATGGCATACCAATATGTCAGCCCCCGCTTTAGTCATATCAATAGCATCTTGTTCACAAAAAATATAAGGGGTGGTTAATAGATCCCTCAAGCGTGCTTGCCTAATCAGCTCTACTTCACAAGCATAACCCATGCCAGTTTCTTCTAAGTTGGCTCGAAATACGCCATCGATAAGTCCAACAGTTGGAAAGTTTTGTATGCCAGAAAATCCAAGCTGAACTAAATGATTTAAAAAATGATCCATTAGCAAAAATGGATCCGTACCGTTAACTCCAGCCAATACTGGGGTGCGTTTGACCACAGGGAGAACTTCGTGGGCCATTTCGCATACTATTTCATTGGCGTTTCCATAAGCCAAGAGCCCTGCGAGAGAGCCTCTTCCAGCCATACGGTATCTACCGGAATTGTAAATAACTATCAGGTCAATCCCTCCCATTTCTTCACACTTTGCTGATAATCCTGTGCCAGCACCACCACCGATAATAGGCAGACCCAT
>JASGCH010000043.1 GCA_030054245.1 Gammaproteobacteria bacterium
AAACGCCTTAAAGGTGGGGTCAGCCAGTTTCAGGCTTGCGAAGTCATGCGGGTAGGCTAGGCGGTTTAAAGTTTCTGCCAACTGCGTCAATCCAATGGCGTGGGTGTAGGTCTGGAAGTGAACGCCTTGCGCCTCGTGGCTGTGTCCTGCTATTGGCTTCACCTGGGTGGGGTTCGCGTCTGCAGTGTGTAGTCGGGTGATGACGGTATGCCGCAAACTGCGAAACATTTTGCGGGTGTTGGTAATGCCGCAATCCTCGCGCAGTCGAAGCGTAAACATGCGCCCCGCTTCTTTGCTTCGTCCGCCTGCTCCTTTTGGTCGGTAGGGGAACAAGTGGGCATGGCCCGCGTCTTGCCGTGCCTTGGCGTACTCCATGAACTCCAGTTCAATCAAGGTTTGGTGAATGGGTAGGGTGCGCCGTGCGTCCTTGATCTTGCCTTCACTCATTAAAAACATAGGTACACCGTCCACGATGTTGACATGGGCACTTGGTAAATCCCCGACTTCCTCGCGTCGTGCGCCTGAAAACAGACAAACAAGGGGAATCCAATAATGGTCAGGGGCAAAAAATCGCTCTTGGTAGCCTGTCCCCCAAATCGCTTTTATCTCGTCCTCGTCGAATTTTTCGCGGTTCTCTGTGGCCGTCGCTAACTTGGCTTTCTTGCTCACAAAAAGCCCATCGACTGGGCTGGTCGGGTGGGCGGGGTAGTGCCCGTTTTTGGTTGACCAGTTAAAAAAGCCGTTCACCTGACCTAACCGCTTATTGATACGGTTGGCGCTGAGTTTGCGCCCTATCTCTGCGGTCTTCCATGCCACGATTTCGGGCTTGGTGATTTGGTTAATGTCCAAGTTCCCATAGAGTGCGAGAAAGTCCTTGTAAGTGCGCCGATTCTCGTCAATCGTGGTTTGCTTGTTGTCCAGCGTCTTTTCTGCCAGATAAGTTTCTGTGGTTTCGCTGAACGGCTTGCCCTTTTGACGCTGTCGCGCTTGCGGCTGGTCTTGGTCGGGTGTCCACAGTTGGGCTAGAGCTTTTTTAGCACCGCCGTTGTTGAACGCGGCCTGCTCCTTGCGAAGTTTTTCGATGTATGCCACCTCTGCGGGGGGGCTGGGGTCAAAGTCCAGCGCATTGCCGCCTATGGTGATTTTTAGCGGGTGGCTAACCTTGTTGGTCAGTTCCTCGAAGACTGTCTTTTTTCGTTCCATGTCGCATTGTGCTTTTTCCAAGTGAAGGTTAAACCGCAGTGCGAGAACTCGCGCCTGTACGCTGTCTTTCGTTCCTAAACTGTGCTACTTCAGTCGTCGCTTGCCGTTTTGGTCAAAAAAATAGACACATAGTGCGAACACCCCGTGTCTATTTCGGTACAGTCTCGGAATTTTTAGAGCCATCATGACCCCAAGTAATGACACCTGATGCTGAAAACCTCTAAAAAACCGTTTTAAATCATAAATTTAGAAAATTGGCGCGGCTGGCAGGATTTGAACCCACGACCCCTTGGTTCGAAGCCAAGTACTCTATCCAACTGAGCTACAACCGCAAATGGTTACAAAAGAAAGACGACCCAACGGGGTCCTAAGACCGTGATAGTGTTGGCGCGGCTGGCAGGATTCGAACCCACGACCCCTTGGTTCGTAGCCAAGTACTCTGTCCAGCTGAGCTACAGCCGCTTGAAAACACTCTAAGACCACAATCCAGTCAAAAAATTGCCCGGATATCACCCATCTATTATACACTAAAATGAGCAAACCCTACGGTTCATTCTCGCTAAAACACCATGGATTCTTTGGGTTCACACCGCGGTCCGTTTATAGCGTTTTAACCATAAGACGGTTGCACCACCTACTACACTACCAAATTACCGTGGCACCAGCCGATGGTGCCACGGTCTTCATGATGTCCTAGAGGCATATCCTGCCAATTCTGCTGGGGTACAAACTGCCATCTGGTAATAGGATTAAGGATTAAGCTTGTTGCACAACGAGCGGCATAGCCAATGGTGCAACAGTCTTGGTATAGTGGCTTTTTAGGAAGTCAAAGCCTTATATCTCAATCGCTTAGGTGCGCTACCTTCAATGCCTAGTCGTTTCCTTTTATCAGCTTCGTATTCTTGATAATTACCTGCATAAAATACCCATTGAGATTCTCCTTCACAAGCCAGAATATGCGTAGCGATGCGATCTAAGAACCAGCGATCATGGCTGATGACTAGAATACAACCCGCGAATTCAATCAAAGCGTCTTCTAAAGCCCTTAAAGTTTCCACATCTAAATCGTTGGAGGGTTCGTCTAAAAGTAAAACATTTCCTCCTTGAATCAGAGTTTTAGCTAAATGTAATCGACCTCTCTCGCCGCCAGACAAATCACAAACTCTTTTTTGTTGATCGCTCCCACTAAAGTTAAACCGTCCGCAGTAGGCACGGCTGGGCATTTCAAATTTGCCCACTTTTATCAGGTCGTATCCAGCTGAAATTTCTTCCCATACCGTGTTTTTGTCAGATAATTTTTCCCTTGATTGATCGACAAACGCCAGTTTCACAGTGGCTCCTAGTTTAATTTCTCCACTGCTGGGTTGATCGTGCCCCATAATAATCTTAAATAAAGTGGATTTTCCACTGCCATTGGCTCCAATGATGCCAACAATGGCACCGCAAGGCACTTGAAAATTAAGATTTTCAAATAAAATTCGGTCGCCAAAATACTTACTAACATTTTGAAATTCAATGACATCCTTGCCTAATCTGTCAGAAACTGGGATAAATATCTCCTGAGTTTCATTGCGTTTTTGATATTCATAACTCGACAACTCGTCAAATTTTTGTAAACGGGCTTTACTTTTAGCCTGCCTACCCTTAGGATTTTGGCGTACCCAATCCAATTCTTTTTTGAGGGTCTTGACTCTACCTTCTTCGGATTTTTGTTCCAGAGTTAAGCGTTTTTCTTTTTGCTCCAGCCAAGAAGAGTAGTTTCCTTTCCAAGGGATACCTTGTCCGCGATCGAGCTCCAAAATCCATTCAGCGGCATTGTCCAGAAAATAGCGATCGTGAGTTACCGCGACCACCGTTCCGGAGAATCTTTGAAGGAATTGTTCTAGCCAATCGACAGATTCCGCATCCAAATGGTTGGTTGGCTCATCGAGCAGTAGCATATCCGGTTTACTCAATAATAACCTACACAGTGCTACCCGCCTTTTTTCACCGCCCGACAACTGGTGTATTTGAGCTTCCCAAGGGGGTAATCTTAAAGCATCAGCGGCCATTTCTAATAAATGCTGGCTATCAGCACCTGATGTAGCTATGAGTGCTTCGAGTTTTTCTTGTTCGGCGGCAAGTGCTTCAAAATCGGCGTTTTCTTCAGCGTATTGGGCATAGATTTCTTCTAAGCGATTCTGCGCACGGGTTAATTCCCCCAGCCCACTTTTGATCACTTCTAACACGGTTTCATGTTGATTAAGTACAGGTTCTTGAGGTAAGTAACCAATTTTGATGCCGGGTTGTGGTAAGGCTTCACCTTCTATTTCGTGGTCTAACCCAGCCATAATTTTAAGGAGAGTAGATTTTCCGGAGCCATTGATGCCTAAAACCCCAATTTTGGCACCCGGGAAAAAGCTTAAGGAAACATCTTTAAGAATATATTTTTTTGGCGGGACAATTTTCCCTACCTTGTGCATGGTAAATATGTAATTGGACATAGAGCGGTTAATTATTATTTAAGAATGCCTAGGATCAATCAGGTTCGTGAAACCGGTTTACGGTCTGCACCGTGGTCTCGTGAGTTTAGGCGTTGGTGATGAATCTATTTACGGTAGGTGAGTTAATGCGTGATCTTCAGGCATCGATGGAACTGCATATTTTAACAATTCAGAATATAGGCGGTTGCAAGCCAATTCACAGTCCATCTGAAATTTATCAGCTTTGGTGCGAAAGTAGCGCCATGCCAGCAAAGCGAAAATCGCCACTCCTAAACCATAAGCCGTATTATAAAGTGCGACCGATATACCGTGAGCCAGCTGTGCTGGTTGAGTGGTGCCGGGTGTGGACGCCGCGAAAATTTCTATCATACCCACAACTGTCCCCAAAAGTCCCAATAGGGGTGAAACAGAGGCAATGGTCGCCAATAAGGTTAAATATTTTTCTAAAAATGTGTTGGTATCTCTAATGGATTGCTCTAGTTGAAAGCGCAAAGACTGTCGGTCGAATGGAGCATGGGTCACACAATGGATCACTAAATTAAGCAAAGACTTGCCTAAAACGGTGGTTGATAGCCACTTTTCGGTTAGGGTTGTTTTATCAGGGAGGTGTGAGGCACAATCGGTTAAATATTCTTCCAGTTTCCGGTTAGGAAATATGATTTTTTTCCTCAGATAAAACATGCGTTCAAACAACACGGTCATGGCTACGATAGAACATAAAATCAAAGGTATGATGGGCCAGCCAGCATCGGTGAGTAAGTTATAAACATTCATTGGGTTTAGTGGATTTAAAAAACATTTTTGCCATGGGAGAGCGTTGCCCATCAGCTTGATCGCGACCTATACTTCCATAAGGAAGGCTGTGTGGTGTGGTTCATCTCTGGGAGAAGCCCTCATTCAATTTTACCAGAGACAAACTTGGGTGAGCAGTGCAACGGTCACACCATAACCTTGGTAAGACTGTTGCCTAATTTTTCGAGCTCAGGTCAATAGCTACCATAGGATAGCCTTTTTGTTTGTAATACTTCCATTTTTCGCGTGCATGGTATTTGTCTTGTTCTTCGGTACTAACAATTTCCATAACTTTTTCAAAACTCGAAAAACAAGTCCACGGCTCCTCCGTATCTTGAATTAAATAAGGTATATCTGTAAAACAACTAATCGATGAGCAGTTTGTGGAAAATAGGACGATTGGAGAATGTTTTAATTGCGCTATGGAAGATGTGTAAATACAGTGGGGTAAGAACTCAGTTGCTTGGTAAGTCCATAAAAATGTATCTAACGCATGAAGGTCTGATTCTCGAGTTACGACCGCGTAACGAAAGTGTTTTTGGTAAGCACGCAATAAAAGCTGGTATAGGTATGGTTTTTTATCCTGCACATTGAAATGAAATTCAATTTCACACATTTTGGATGATAGACGAAAGAGTTATTTCTTAAAAAAGACCATTGTACCAGCTCCGACGAGTTAGCATCTATTGCGAAAGTCTCTATATGCTATACTAGCTCGCTGAAGCACAGTCGCGGTACCAGCCGATGGCGCAACAGTCTTGCAGTGTGGAGCATGGTCAAACCGAGGGTGCGACGGTATTTTCTGTTCATAAGAAAACAGCCGTGATTTTAATTATCAAGGGTTTGAGCTAAAATAAAGTGTAACAACATACCCACTGGTCGTCCAGAAGAACCTTTGGCAGTTCTAGCCGAGCCGGCTATATCGAGGTGGATCCATGGGTAGTCGACAAATTCATGTAAAAATTTAGCCGCGGTGATGGACCCGGCGGCTCCGCGATATCGACCGGTGGCTATATTGCTCAAATCAGCGAAGTCACTTTTTAAGCCTTGTGCGTATTCATCGTCAAGTGGCAAGGGCCAGCAAGTGTCTTGCGCGGCTTTTCCTGCGGCCTGCATTTTTTGGCTGAGATCGTCATCATTGGCATACATCCCCGTATGCAAATACCCCAATGCCACTACACATGCTCCAGTTAAGGTAGCAATATCGATGACCAATTTAGGGGAAAATTTTTTGGCATAAGTTAAAGCATCACATAAAATCAAGCGACCTTCAGCATCGGTATTTAAAATTTCAATGGTTTTGCCGCTCATACTGGTTACCACATCGCCCGGTTTGACAGCATTTCCATCTGGCATATTTTCACAAGCAGGGATAAGTCCAATAACATGGACTCTAGGCTGAAGGAGACCTAGTGCCCGAAAAACACCCAGTACACAAGCGGCTCCACTCATATCCGACTTCATTTCCTCCATTCCTTGAGCGGGTTTTAGCGACAGTCCGCCACTATCAAATGTAATGCCTTTACCAACGAGGATAATGGGGGGGGATGAACTTTCTGGGGCTTTGTATTGAAGTTCTATAAATTTAGTAGGTTCTCGAGAGCCTTTGGCTACAGCTAAAAATGCTCCCATCTGTAGCTTCTCGATTTCCTCTTGTGATCTAATGGTACAACTTAAATTGGCGTATTCAGTTAAACTCAGGGCAGTTTGTGCTAAATTAGACGGAGTCATTAGGTTTGCTGGCTGGTTAGCTAAATCTTTTGCCAATTGCTCGCCCTTTATTCTAGCTAGAGCATAGCTAAATTCGGTTTGTAGGCTATCTGCTTGGGGGGTTGCTAGAATGACCTTGGAGAGTTGGGACTTAATGGCCGATGGTTTGGTGGCGCGATAGACATAGTTGAGCTGGGCAAAGGTGGTCAAAGCTGACTCTACATTTCCAGCACCACTTTCTGGTAAATAAATACACACGGTTTTTGCCTCGTGAAACGAGAATTTGCCGGATAATTCTTTCAGAGCATTGGCTATATGCTGGTTGCTTAAGGTTTCGCAGGCTAATAAAACCGTCCTCTTGGCTTTTGTGGACGGTAAATACCAAGTAGAATAAAATTGTCCTGTTTTTTGAGGATTAAAATCTTGGGCTATGACGGTATCTAAGATGCTCTGCTCAATTTGACTGACAACGCCCGGAGTTGAACTTTCGGGTAGGAATTTAGAGGATAGTAAAATCAAAAGGATATCCACTGATTCTTGTGCCACTTCCGGTAAAGATGAGGATTGTAATGTGTATTGCATGGTAGGAATCAAAAGATGCGAATATTTAAAGATGGATTGAAGTTTGAATTATATACTTCTTTGGTGGTTATCTTATCCATTCTCTTAACCATAACCCTCTCGGTAGCTTTATTGCGTACTTTAAATTTTGTACAGAGTGGCAGTTTATTGGTGAGTAAGTTACCCATTTATATGTTTGGTATGTTGATAAGTTGGTTATCAACTATATTATCATTGGCTTTGTTCTTGGCAACTGTCAGTACCTTTGGTAGGATGATGCAAGACCATGAAGTGCTTATCTGGCTCACCAGTGGATTAAAGAACATTCAATTGGTTACATTTATTTTTAGGCTGATCTTGCCCATCATTTTTGTAGTAACTGCATTGGTGATGTATATTGCCCCCTATACCCGACAAAATAGTATGAAACTGGTGGATAATGAGAACAAGGGTAGTCAACTTGAAAATTATCCGGCTAAAGAACTTAGAAAGCTAGGATTTCCCAATACGGTTTTTTTCCTAGAAAAAAACTTGGCATCAGAACAAGCCGTTGAAGGCTTATTTTTTTATAATTCCAATAAAAATAGAGATCTATTGCTGATCGCAAAAACGGGTAAAGTGGATCAAGGGAAACTTAAACTTTCTCATGGTCAGCAACTTATGGTTTCTCGAAAAGACAACCAGGTACAAGTTATTAATTTTAAAGAGAATGCCATCACTATTCCATTATCTGAACACATCACAACTCAAGACCATCGTGCACAATCATTGAATGAATTGTGGGGTGATGAAAGTAATAAGGCTAGAGGCGAGTTAAGTTGGAGATTTGGCATGATTGTGGCAACGATCAATTTAATTGTATGGTCAACTTTATCTTTGACCATCATTAAACCCAGAAAACAGGTTAGATACAATTTATTTCTTGCGGTTTTGATGTTTTTTACTTATTTTAATTTCATTAATGTTGGGCAACAACTCATAACATCGGGTAGATATAGTTTTGTTCTGGTTTTTTCAGGGTTACACCTATTGGCGTTAAGTATTTTACTGGCTCAAGTTTATTTTAATACGCATCAGTTTGGAAATTATGTTAGAAATTATTCTAAAAATGGGTTGTCCAAGTAGATTGTATGAGGATAAATCGTAAAATTTTTGACCATTCTATTATAAAAAGTATCATGGGGGCTACCATCGGTTTTGTAGCCTTATTTTATTTTTTTGATATGTTAGAAGAAATAAAAAATTTAGATCGCTATGGATTAAAAAAATTGTTGATAAATTCATTATTTTCTATACCCCAAAGAGTGTATGAATTGTTGCCAATTTCTGTGGTGATCGGAGCATCTGTTGCTTTGGTAAATTTAACAAAAAATTTAGAATATGTTGTATTAAGAGTGAGTGGATTTAATCCGTATTTGGCAATAAAAAAAATTGGCTTGATCGGTGGTATGTTTGCAATGGTTGGGATTATTTTTGGAGAGATACTGGTTCCAAGCGCTATGCGATTGAAAGTGGACATATTGTCAAATGTAACGGATGTACCGATTAATGATGCCAAGTTTTGGATTAAAGATTTGTCATCTGGAAACCATCAGGTGATCAGTGCCCATAATATGTCTGAATCTTTGGTCAAGGATATTAATATATTTGAGTATTCTAATAATTATGAATTTCAGAAAATTATTTCAGCAAAAGAAGGGTTGATTTTAGATAAAGGATGGAAGTTATTCAATGGTAAAATAATATTTTTTAATGATTCAAGATTGAAAATAGAAGAGTTCCATGAGTATTTCGTGCCACTTTCTGTATATTCAGATATATTAAGAGCACAAATGGAGCCAATCAATGGATTAAATTTTCTTCAATTGATGAATATGGTCAGGTTTTTGGAAAAAAACCAACTCAATATTTTGCCCTATTCGGTATCTGCTTGGAGTCGAATAAGTTATCCATTTTCTATATTGTTAATGGCATTTTTAGCATTACCTTTTGCTTATACTTCTATAAGAGATAGGGGAGGCGTGGCCAAGGTATCCATTGTCGCGACCTTTTGGGGACTGACTTTTTACCTGCTAAACCACTTATTTTT
>JASGCH010000044.1 GCA_030054245.1 Gammaproteobacteria bacterium
CCACCCATAGTGCAATTTTAGCACGCGTGAGGGCTACATACCATAAACGAGTCATTTCACGCATGTCAGCAGTTGTATCCTTCTTTCGTAAATCTGTGAAGGGTAAGAAGGGCAAAGCCACCACATTAAATTGCAAACCTTTGCTTTTGTGGATGGTTAAAATTTGTACTAAATTGGCATCACTTTCTAAGCGCAGTATATGCTCCTCGGCTGGTTCTAACCCGTCTTGTTGAAACACTTGTTTGGCGTACCAATTGACCAACGCCAATGGACTGGTATAAGTGGCCTGTGCCCGCCTCATCAGGCGTCCTAAATGTAGCAAATTGGTGAGTTTGCGTTCTTGGTGAGACTGCCAATGTGATAGTAAATCTAACTGATGTATCAATTGCCATAACATAGCCATGACGCCATTTTTCTGCCAAATTTCTAGGAGCGGATAAAATATATTTTGCATCTTTTGCAACCAAGTATCATCGCCTAAATGCTGGTTTAAAGTTTGAAAATCATAACCAATCGTCGCACTGAGCAAAGCCGCGCGTACTTTAAGTGGATGGTAGGGCTCCAACACGGCTAATAGAATGCTATACAAATCTTTGGCTTCTACCGTGTGAAAAACACTTTCCCTTTCAGATAAGTAAATACTGCTGAGCCCTCTTTTTTTTAAAGCTTGTCTGACTAAATCAGCTTGATCCCCGGTTTTTACCAAGATAGCAATGTCTTTTGGTTGTAAGCTCTCGAAGTGATGATTATGGTCTGTAAAGCCACAATGACTGTGGTTTAGCCAGGTCACGATCTGTTCGGCGCACCGCTGGGCACTATGTTTTTCAGCGATTTTTCTGGGACCAGTCTCATCTATGAAATCGATCATTAAAGGGGCATGCTCCAAGGCTGGGTAAGTCCAATTCTTGGAAGTTCCATGAGCTTCAACCGGCAAAAAAGGAATTTTTGTTTGATAACCAAAAGCCCCATTGTCGTCTTGATTGATAACATCTCCTTGTGCAAACCAATGGTTAACCATGTCCACCACGGCCGTACTAGAGCGAAAATTAGTGGCTAAATGATGGATGCGCTGATTTACGGCTTGTTTTGCCAATAAATAGTTGTCAATGTCGGCACCGCGAAACGCGTAAATCGATTGCTTCGGGTCACCTATCATGAATAACCCACAATCGGATCTATTTTCAGCCATTGCGTAGATTTTATTAAAAACTTCGTATTGGAGTTTGGAGGTATCCTGAAACTCGTCTATCATGACAATAGGGTATTTCTGGCGTATCTTGGGTATGAGTTCTGGATGATAGCACAATAAGTCGTTAACTTTTTGTAAATAATCGTTGTATGTCCAACTGTCTAAGGCGATTTTCCGAGCGCTGACTTTGTGCGCAATGTGGTTAAAAGCGAGAGTGATCAGTGTCTCTGGAGGCTTGCTGGGTTTTTTCTTTAGGGGTAGTGGCTCAGCTTCTAGCCAATCGCTTAAAGATCTAGTTACACCCGAAATATGGGGCACTAAAACCAAATTTTTGCGCATAGCGTTTATGGATTTTTCTAGTTCTTTGGGTGAAACCTGAGGCCAAATTTCGCATAATTTAGCAAATTGCTGGGCGTTCAGGGTGTAACACTCTTCGCGCCAATAATCCAAAAGGGCTTCTTGCCATAGCGATTCTTCGTCGGTGCATAGTTGCGTGTTGGCACTGATTTGACTATACCAACTGTACTCTCTTAAAATTTGCTGACACCAAGCATCTATGGTGCGAATTTGGGCTTGGTCGATGTCTTCTTTGGCTTTATGCAAACAAGCCCGGGCTAGGTTGGCCTTGCCAAACCGTTGGCACCATACATTGCCAAAAGAAGTGCTTACCTCCCAAGCCCCCAGTACTTCGTAGATCCTTTGGCGAATACGATCAAAAAGTTCGCTGGTGGCCGCTTTGGTGAAGGTCAATACCAGTATGGATTTGACCTCGATGGGAGGAGAGCTAGATGTGCTTGGATTTTCTAGGTGGTATAACAAAGCCCGAAGATACAGCTCGGTAATCGAGTAAGTCTTGCCTGTTCCGGCACTGGCTTCTATAAGGTGACTACCCAATAAATGGAGTCCGAAGATGTCTAAATACTGCATAAAGTGACTTCCTTGCAAGCAACAAGGCGAAGTGTTAAAAGAAAGACTCTTGCGTCGTCGGTCACACCGATTCAAGGCCTACAACGGTTTGTGCCCAGCTCGTAAAAGGGTTATAAATTTTCTCTATGCCCTCTGCATACAAAGGGTCTTGCTGTAGATCTGCCAAGCGTTCATAAAATCGTCCAAATCCCAGTAATTTTAATTTCTCACCTTCTGTAAAATTCGTGCCTTCATAAGTATCCATGACGGTCTGATTGGAATGATCCCCTAGGGTGGCCAGTGCTCCTTGTACTGCAGTTCTTATCGGTAAAGGCATGATCTGAGTTTGTCCTTGCCGCCAAAAAGATAAAATATCCTTTAAGGGTGCAAGGGGAGGAATCGGCAATGTTAATTTTTGCCCTGGACTGATGACGACGCCGGCTTGAGGATACCCTAATGCCGCAAAAAACAACATTTCCAACCAATACGGAAATAATTTATAAAGTGTCGAGGAAGGTTTTTTTTCATTCAGTGATTGGGCAGTTAACCAACAATACTGAGTGGTATCCACATTCTTTAGATGCAAGCCTGACCAAGGGAGGTTGAGTACCAGTTTAATGTCTTGAAAAACATATTCTAACTTCGCTCTTGGCAGATCGAGGCGGGTGTTTTGACTTCGCCATGTTTGCCAATCATGATACCAATTGAAAAATTTTTCCTTACAGATGGCGAGCCCATGTTGCCCAGCGGCGCCCACCGGTAGGCTTTGGTTAATTTGCCAGTTTCTCCATAATGAATCAATGGCATCTCTTGGTTGCAGTCGTTCTTCATGGTAAAGTATGGTTGCAAATAATTCGTTAAATAGGTGAAATTCTTGCAAAGGATTGATAGCCATGGATTCGTTAAGTTCATAGACCTTAGGCGGCTTGGTAAACCCTGCATGCCAATGGGTTTGTACATAAGCTTTGATGGGATCACGCCAAAACTCATAGAGTGAGGTCATATTCACAGGAGGCAAGTTGCCGATAGGTGTTTCCGGCCTAGCAGAATTTTTTGGCCAGGAAGTTGAGTTGGATTGCGGCTTATGTAGTCCTTGCCATTCTTTGGAAAAAGTAAAGTTGGGGTAAGTAGCATCAAAATATTTCAAGCTAAATGCCTGAAGGGGATGCTTTTGGATGAATGATGGTAAGGCTTGATTTCCCCAGATGAGTTGGATTTCGTCTTGTAGGCGTTGGACTAAAATACTAGGCAAACTTGGACTATCGTCAATCTCATTATTTCCTGACCAACTAAGATACCACTTTTGCCGAGCAGACAGTAATGCCAATAACATGAGTTCTCTATCATCCTCCAGATGGCTACGATCACCCAACTTCGGCATCCCGGATAAGGCTATCAGGTCTATATCGGATGGAGGTGTTAGATGAGGAAATACTTGCTCGTTCATACCCAACATACACAATATTTTACAAGGGATTCCTCGCATCAAACCGATGTCGCTAAATTGCAGTTTGCCATATGGAGTTGACGCGTAATGAGTCGTTTGGGTGAGGGGTAGTAACCAGGACTCATAGACCAAGTCTAGGGTCATGGCGGTGTTATAACCGCTAGATTGACATTGGTTTACCCAGGTTTGCAAGCTACTCAGGTAGTTGGCGAGTGCCGGAAAGTCTGAATTAAATGTAAAGGTTAGGAGTGTCGTTAGAGTATCTCGCCAATCTGGTGCCGAATGTACATGGTTAAGGGTCTCTGACCAGGTTTTTAACAAATGCCAGAACTGGGCTACCATGGTGAGTACATCCGAATCTATTCCTAAATCGGTAGCAAAAGGAAAAAATCCTTGTGAGCTTTGGGTTTCAGACCAGTTGATGGAGTCGCATGGACCAGTTATTTCGCCCATCAATAATCGGTTGATGCCGTAGAGCAAAGAGTTTTCAGCAAATGGATGGCCTAAGCCTTGTGCCAATCGGTGTTGTGCGTCTAAGCCCCAACGGGCATGAGCTTCATATAGGGCTTCCTTTAAGAATAACAGAGTATCTGATTCTAGCGTGTATTTTTCCACAAATACGGGTTCGCTGAGTAAATCAAAAAATTCATCGATATCCATTTTGGATTTATTGATTAACAATAATTTGGGTAAACAGGTTTGGATCGGGTCTTTAGATTGAGTTTCGGCAATCGCGTAAGGAATAAATCGATTATCTGAAATGGCATAGCGACCAAAAACCGCTTGGATCTCTGGCGTCACTTCTACAAGGTTGGGAATGGCAATATGGATGTCTTGTAAGCGCAAATGAGGGTCTTGTTGCAACCATCTTAAGACTTGATCGTGCAATACTTCTAATTCTCGATAGATGCTGTGACACGATACAAATTGTATGGATTCATCAACAGGTTTTAAGGGTGATGGGTGATGGGTGGCTAGCGTTCTTACACGGGCTTGCAATTGCCCGAGCAAGGTGGATTCGCCAGCAATCGGTGGATTGTCAAAAATATCTATTCTTTGCAAATGATGGTGTTCCAATAATTCCAATGAATTGAGTTGCAACAAATAGTCTCGAATGGGTTTCCCACCGTCAAGCAATAGGCTGGGTAAGCGTGGATGGATGACATCAGTCAGAGTATCGCTAGAGGAGCCACTAAGATGCCAACTTTCTACCCAATCTTCTTGACACGGATTGATGACGGTTAAAAATACTTGACTCCGTGGGCTCAGGGCTTGTAAGAGAGACAGCATATAAGGAGATAACCTTAAACCTCCAAATACGCATATCCTTTGTGGAAAATCGGCTTGCTCAGGCGAATTTTTCACAAACTGCAAGGTTTTAGCCAATACATGAATGGGCCAGCTGGCTTTTTGCTCATCAGAACTTTCTATATTTAATAATTGCCAGAGTTGGACTTGCCAAAGTTGGCTTTCTGGAACAGGTAAGCTCTGTTGATTCAGGCGTAATACTTCTTTCCCGGTTAGCCAGTCATGTAGCCAATCCGGTCTATACATTTGATACTCCATCAAATGCAAGGCGATCCGCCGAGCTTTTTGAAACTTTTGTCGCTCGTTGGATAATGCCGAAAAATGAGTCCGCAAGGAGTCAATTTTAGGTACTAGCTTTAAAATTTGCCAAGTAAGGGATTGCTCGTTTTGATCTTCATCTAAGTCACCGGTGATGACTCGCCTTTTCTGGTGTAATTGGTGCAAAAACAAATTCGGGGACACAAATTTTACACCAGCACAGATTCCCCATTTATGGCTTAGCTGTACTTCCAGCCATTGTGCCATGGTGGCATTGTGCACTAGAAATACTTCTTTTTCTAAGGGAGGGAGAGGATAACGAGCCATCAGTTCTACCAATAGATCCAATAATCGTTCGGCTAAATTGCTATGTAGGACGAAAAATCCCCCAGGAATACGCGGATTCATAGTAGGTGATGTGACAGACAGTGGTGGAAGGACGCAGAACGATTGTCAGACTTTTGCACCATCGGCTGGTGGCACCCCATAACGCAGTAATTTGGCAGTGCAGTCGGCGTTGAAGTTGATGGCACCCCTATCGGATTAGTCTAGGGGAGGTACTAACATTTTTTGTAAACGGGCTACTTCGTTTTTTGAGCCTAAAATGACACTGGTTTTTTGATGAATATGGTGAGCAATGAGGTCTAAGATCGGGGATGATTCAGTGATCGCCATACCGTCGGCTTGTTCTACAATCATTGCCATTGGAAAGCCCTCATAGACTAAGCGAAGTTTTCCCGCTTGTTTAGGATTGCGTTGATCCCATGGATATAAAAATATCCCTCCTCGACGCAAAATTCTATGGACATCGGCTACCATACTAGCAGTCCAGCGCATATTGTAGTCCTTGCCCTGAAAACCAGCCGCCCCATCCAGCCAAGATAGGTATTGATGTTGCACTTCAACCTGCCAATGACGAAAATTACTCGCATTGATGGCAAACTCTTGGCAATTTCGTGGTATTCGGAGCTTGTCGTGTATGAGCAACCAATCTCCCTCATGCCAAACAAATTCAGCTACACCTTCGCCACAAGTTAGAATTAAAGCGGTTTGTGGCCCATAACTGGCAAACCCTGCTAATAGGAGATCTCGGCCGTTTATTTCATATCCGTTAGGGGTGGTCTTCATTTTTTTCCACACGCCAAAGATGCTGCCAACGGTCATATTGATGTCCACATTGCTCGAACCGTCTAAGGGATCAAACGCTACTACAAAATCACATTGGGTATGATCAAACTTATAGAGGGTGTCGTTTTCTTCGGATATGGCCCAAGTGAGAGCACTGGAGTTTTGTAGATTTTTTAGGAATAGGTTATTGGCAATGATATCCGCTGATTTTTGAGGTTCCCCGTGAATATTGTGGCTCTTAGGCGGTGGGGTGAGTTCTTGATCGATTCTTTTGTTCAGATACTCAGAGATTTGTTGACAGGAGCGGACCAATTGCTCGGCGATACCTTGCAAATCTGGATAAGTTTCTATTATTTTTTGACTTTTTAAATAGTGGGCGATATTCATAGTTTAAGCAATAGTTTTGACTATAGGGTTATATCCTTGGATTTACCGCGGGTTGTCAAATAGCTACCACCTGATTCACCCTTTAATAAACCATTTGGCTGGTGTGCAAATCCCAATGGGTAAGTGTGGTAACCACGGTACAACTATTTTAAAAAGGTTTGACTGTCAGGTTTGCATGATATGATAGGATTAAACCGCAGTTCCCATCGACTTAAAAATGATTTCTTTAAGTACTGGACTTAACGGGATGGATTGAAACTTATTTAACACTAATTTTGCTTGTGAACAAAAGGGTTCTGGCCAAGTGGACCATTTTTCCATAGCTCGAGCAAATCGAGCGGCAAGGGGTGGGTTAATGGTGTCTAAGCTGATGACATGATCATACCAGAAATCATAACCATCTGGGTTATGAAAAGCATTGGGGTTGTTCAAACAAAAATTAAACAAAACACTTCGGGCTCGATTGGGATTGCGTAAACTAAAGTCAGGTCGTGTGATTAAATTTTTTACCTTTCTCAGAGTACTTCCATTTTGGTCGGGAGCCAGTGCTTGAAAAGCAAACCACTTATCTAGCAATAAGGGATTGTTTTTATACCATTGATGCCACAAAGATAAAGCATTTTCAGCTAAGGGGTGGGAGGCTTGTAATAAAGCCATTAAGGCACCTTGTCTGAGCGTCATATTGGTGGCGTTTTTATAAATTTGAAAAGTTTTTTCAGCCCAATGCCCTTGACCTGAACTGCATAAATAAGACAATGACAGATTCGCCAAAGAACGCAAGCCCCTTTGGGGGAATCCATGGTGGTAGGGCATGGAGCGAGTATCGCAACGAGCATAAGCTTGTGCCCAAAAAGTTACCAATTGTACCGCCAGTTGACGACGCATGGCTTCCCTCAATACATGAATAGCTTTAGGGTTGGCTTGTGGGATGACTTCAGATAGGTATCTTTCACTGGGTAAAGTTAACACCAAATCCTTATAAGCCGAATCTAGGTCTGGGTGGGTTAGTATATCTTGTAAAGCTTGTACCACGGTATATTCGAGTGGCTCTAGCTCGATTTTGGTTCCCGCCTGTAAAGCTTCTAAAGCTTGTGGATACTGTTGATGAAATGCTTGGATATACAATCTCTGACTAGCTTCCCAACGATTAAAGGTGTCGGTATCTTTTTGCAACAAAGTTAACAATTGTTCTTTGGTATAATCATACTCTAGCAGGACGGGGGCACTAAACCCTCTTACCAAAGAGGGTACTGGTTCATTGGTAAGCCCCTTGATTTCCACAGTATTATGTTCTGTACCTAAGCATACCAACATATCACATTTCTTGGCGGTGGACTCATCGTCGCCTTGACCCACTAAACCCCATTGGATAGGAATCAAAAAAGGTAAGTTTTTTTGTTGATGTACGGTATTACTTTGTTTGAGAGTTAAGGTATATACCATCGTTTCAAAATTAAAATGACTGGTTATTTGTACCTTAGGTGTGCCAGCTTGTGAATACCAGCGTGAAAATATACTGCGTTCTTTACTTAGCAAGGATTCTGGATTGGCATCGGCAATCGCCGCCAAAAAATCATCGCAAGTGACCGCTTGCCCATCGTGTCTAGCAAAATACAAAGCCAATCCCTTGGCAAAGCCTTCTTTGCCAACTATGGTTTGCATCATGCGAATCACTTCCGCTCCTTTTTCGTAAATGGTCGCGGTATAAAAATTATCTATTTCGGCGACCGAATCAGGCCGGACGGGGTGCGCCATAGGACCTGCATCTTCGGCAAATTGTATGGTACGGAGTGCTCGTACATCTTCAATGCGCAGTACGCTTTTAGCTGAACTACTGCCGGCTAAGTCTTGGCTAAACTCTTGATCTCTAAATACGGTCAAGCCCTCTTTAAGAGATAATTGAAACCAATCTTGGCAAGTTACCCGATTCCCCGTCCAATTGTGAAAATATTCATGAGCTACCACACTTTCAATATTGGCGTAGTCCACATCGGTTGCCGTTGCTGGATCGGCTAAAATATAAGCCGCGTTAAAAATATTTAACCCTTTATTTTCCATAGCTCCCGCATTAAAATCGCTGACCGCGACGATCATAAAGCGATCTAGGTCTAAGGCTAAATTAAATCGCGCTTCGTCCCATTGAATGCTGGCAATCAGCGAATTCATGGCGTGTTCAGTTTTTGCC
>JASGCH010000045.1 GCA_030054245.1 Gammaproteobacteria bacterium
ATTATATTAAAAGCAACTAAGGTGGATGGTGTCTATGATTCTGACCCTAAAAAAAATAGCGCGGCTAAAAAATTTTCTTCTTTAACTTTTGACATGGCCTTGGAAAAAAAGCTCGAAATTATGGATGCAACCGCTTTTGCTTTAAGCCGGGATCGAAATTTACCCATACAAGTATTTTCTATGCTAAAGCCAGGAGCTTTAGTTCGCATTTTGAATGGTGAAAATGAAGGAACATTGGTATGCAGTGTCATTTGAAAAACTTTGTGCAACTAAGATCGTTGATCCATCAGAGTTGTACCGCCTCGGTGAGCTGTTATAACGCTAAGACTGTTGCGCCATCGGCTGGTGTCACTTCGGTGCAACAGTCTTAACACTTTTATACTTATTTAGAAAACTATGGACTTAAATCAAGCAAAAACTGCCGCTGATGAAAAAATGAAGCAGGCATTGGCTATGTTGAACGAACACTTGTCTCGCATTCGATCCGCACGAGCACATCCTTCCTTGCTTGAATCAGTCCAGGTGGATTATTACGGAACCCCTTCAGCACTGCATCAGGTGGCTACCATTACACAACTAGATGCACGAACTCTTAATGTTATTCCTTGGGAAAAAAATCTGTTGTCAAAAATTGAAAAAGCCATAAGAGAATCAGATTTGGGATTAAATCCTATGTCTCAAGCAGATGGAATACGCATACAAATACCGCAAATGACGGAAGAAAGGCGCAAGGCTATGGCCAAATTGGTTCGTTCTGAAGGAGAGAACGCTAAAGTAAGTGTGCGCAACATTAGACGAGATATTAATGATGCAACGAAAAAACACTTGAAAGATAAAAAAATTACAGAAGATGAGCAAAAAAGGGCTGAAGATTTAGTGCAAAAAGCGACAGACAAATATATCCTCGAGATTGATAAAATGATAGCCAACAAAGAAAAAGACATTTTATCCGTTTAATAAAGACCTTTGCACCCATTGGTTACGCCGCTCGCGCAAAGGTCTTTAAACAGTATTCTCCCAGTAAATTCCGCTGGTTGCGTGGTGCGATCAAGCCTTGTACTTTGACAGCCCACCGAGCGGCATAGCCGATGGTGCAACAGTCTTATGGTTTGTGAGAGGTTAAGACATGGGATACTCGATTAATTTCAGTCGTAGTTAAAATCCCGCTGGCTTGGTGTAGCTTAATACTGCTATTGACTAAATCATAATGAGCTTTGATTAAATCTCTGGCTGTTTGGAAATATTGACTTTGTGCATTTAATACATCCAAATTAATCCGTACGCCCACTTGGTAACCCAGTTCAGTGGCTTGTAAGGACAGCAAACTAGAGTTGATGGCTGTTTTTAGAGCATTGATTTGTGCTAGATTAGATTGATAAGTCAAATGAGTTACTTTTACAGCTTGTTGCACCTGCCTACGAGCAATTTCTAGGTCTAGGAACGACTTTTGTTCTAATTTAACGGCTTCGTCCACTTTATTTTGAATAGACTTACCAGCGTACAATGGTAAATTAACATTGATGCTGGCACTAGCAATCTTTGAGGTGGTATTTAATGGAAGTGCACTAGTCCCATTCGAATTTTGGATTTGGGTAAGATTTGCCAAAATATCCACCGTTGGCAAGTGTCCAGCTTGTGCTCGTTGAACTTCTAACTGTGCAATTTCGTAATTGAGTTTTGCTGAGGTGATCGCCAAGTGTTGGCTTTCAGCTACATTTAACCAATCCACTAGATTATTGCCATTCAATGCTACATCGACATCCGTTAGAGAGCCTATGAGTTTGCTATCTGTTAGTGCATTATTGGCAGTTACTTGGTTCAGTACCCAGCCAATGGGACTGGGGTTTGGAAGCCCAACAAGCAGGCTCAAGTTCACTATTTTTGCGGACAGTTCGTTATTCAAGGCAATCAATTGTGCTTGACTTAAATCGTAACGAGCTTGCGCTTCTCTTGTATCAGTAATGGTTGCATTACCTATGGCAAAATTTCTTTTTGCTGAATCCAATTGGGCTTGAATAGAGGCTTTCTGCTTGTCGACAAATTCGATAGATGCTGAGGTAGTTAGAACATCTAAATAAGCTTGCGATACGCGCGCGATTAAATCCTGTTCAGCGTTTATCCATTGCTTATGGGCTAATTGAAATTGTAATTGACTCTGCTTAAATTGTAATTCATTGGCTCGCCTATATAAAGGATGTACCAGATTTAACGAAGCTTGGTTGGCTTTGGACCATCGATGAAAAGGGTTGGCGAGAGACGCATTTGCAGTGAGGCTGGTACTGCCAATATAGTCAATATAACTATGGGAAGTTTGTAAAGATAGTCCCACAGTCGGTTGTAATAGCGCGTGAGCTTGCTCAGCTTTGGCAGTGTTGGCTTCGAATAGAGTTTTGGAGGCTAAATAATTAGCGTCGTAATTTTTAGCTTGTTCAATCATTTCAACTAAACTTTGGCTTGAAGCTGACTGCACGAATAGGAAATAACCCAAAAGGGTACTAAACCAGATCGGTATTTTTTTTAAAAAATAATCGAAATTCAAGGTATTGTTCACGGAAAATTAATAGTTCAATAGGGACTTAAAAAAGGAAACCCATCAGGCATCGACTCACCTAGGTAGCTACAAGACCGTTGCCGCATCAAGACTGTTGCACAACCTACTACACTACCAAATTACTGCGTTATGCGGTACTCACCATGATCATATTCGGAAATGAAGCTGGTCGCGCTAGCGCTCTAGCCTTGTACTTTGACAGCTCACCGAGCGACACCAGCCGTTGGTGCAACAGTCTTAACCCAGTAAATTCCGCTGGTTGATCACACTTCATCCTTGTAATTGAGTAGCTCAACCAAGCTCGCGCAAAGGTCTCTGGTCAAAATTCGCTGACAGCGGAATGTTGTACTGAAATGCTCATTTTAGGTGAACCGTATAACACAATTATTTAGCAATAGGCAGTATAGTCGGCCGTGAAACAGATGCGCAAGGTCTCTAGTCTTATCTCGAGTTAGAAAGTTAGTAGCGTGCAACTGTAGTATCAATGACCCCACTCCACGCAGCAATGCCTCCTTCTATATTGGCAAGATATAAATACCCTTGTTGCTGGAGCATTTCAGCAATAATAAGACTCCTCCTGCCGTGATGGCATAAGCAAGCAATGGGTCTATTTTTATCCAATTGGTGTAGATTTTCTTTAATATCCCCCATAGGGATATGAAGAAAATCAAATGGCCAGTCAGGTAGCAGATTGATTTTAGCGGTTTCAAGCTCCCACGCTTCGCGCACATCTAAAATAACCGGTTTGGTAATTTGTTGATTTTTTTCGTTCAACCAAGATTTTAAATCATTAATTTGGACTTTTTCTAACATATTGCAAGTCTAGGTTCTATAAAATTAAAAGACGGTGACATTGGTGGTAGTGAAAGGCAAAATGAATCGACCGGTCTAAATTGCTATAAGACTGTTGCGCCATCGGCTGATGCCGCAACTGCACTACCAAATTACTGCGTTATACTTCTCCGTTCTATGTCTAGCATATATGCAATATGCAATATGCAATACCAACAAGCGTTATAACAGCTCGCTGAGTAGCACCAAAGCCGATGGAGTAAGAGTCTTTCAATGGGTATATAAGGTCTCAACTTTGGTGCGATCGGAGGGATTTGAACCCCCGACCCCCGCCGTGTGAAGGCGATGCTCTGCCACTGAGCTACGATCGCAAGTTTATAGTCTTATAATTTGAGGATATTTTACTCGGATAAAATGCACCAAGACATTATTTGCATTATTTGGTAACCATAGCCTAAAAAGACTGTTACACCCTTGGTTTCACTGCCAACTATAATGCCAAATGACTGCATACATAATATGCCCTTTACCAGCGGATGAGCGCCTTCAACCCTTTCGCTGGTTGTACGATTTGAACTTGGTAATTAGGGTCGCTCGCCAGAGGTTGTGCAACGGTCTTTAAAATTAACTGAATATTTTTATGAGTTGGGGACTTGAAAAGGTTATGGCAACCCTTTATATAAGCAAATAAGAGCTAAGAAAAGCTATAGCATTATAGTTATAATGTGCCGCCAAATTATGTGCAGGTAAACATCTTCTAAGTAGAAGGCGCCCATTCTGCTGGCTGTCATATTGATGATTATAACATTTTGCGGAGCAAAATTGTATTTTGACCTTTCTAGGTTATTATTTTAGCTTGTACATGATTGTAGTGTTTTTTTTTATTTAATGGAGAAACTTAATATGAAACTAAATCCCTTACACGATAGGATCGTGGTTAAGCGTGTCGAAAATGAGACTAGGACTGCTTCTGGAATTGTAATCCCGGATACGGCTGCTGAAAAGCCTGATCAAGGTGAGGTTATCGCCATTGGTCCAGGCAAGAGGAACGACAAGGGCGAAAGAATTCCTTTAGAAGTAAGGATAGGTGACAAGGTATTGTTTGGTAAGTACAGTGGACAATCTGTCAAAATTGATGGGGTTGAGTACTTGGTTATGAAAGAAGACGACTTGTTTGCCGTAGTTGCAAATTAGTCGGTACATTCATTTTTTATTTTATCAGGAGATTTTTTATGGCAGCAAAAGAAATTATTTTTGGAAGTGATGCAAGGGCTAGATTATTGGAGGGTGTGAATATTCTCACCAACGCAGTTAAAGTAACTTTAGGTCCCAAAGGTCGTAATGTGATTTTAGAGAGATCATTTGGTGCACCTACTGTAACTAAAGATGGTGTTTCAGTCGCAAAAGAGATTGAAATAAAGGATAAGTTGGTGAATATGGGAGCACAAATGGTGAAAGAAGTTGCCTCTAGAACCAGTGATAACGCTGGTGATGGTACGACTACTGCGACAGTATTGGCTCAAGCGATTATCCGTGAGGGAATGAAGTATGTGGCCTCGGGTATGAATCCAATGGATTTAAAAAGAGGCATTGATAAAGCTGTAAGTGCTTTGATTGAACAAATTAAAAAAGCTTCAAAAGATGTCACAACTTCTAAAGAAATTGCTCAAGTAGGTTCTATATCAGCCAATGGGGAAAGTAGTATCGGTACTATCATTTCAGACGCAATGGATAAAGTGGGCAAACAAGGGGTAATAACCGTCGAGGACGGTAAGTCACTAGACAGTGAACTAGATGTGGTTGAAGGTATGCAGTTTGATAGGGGTTATTTATCACCTTACTTTATCAATAATCAAGATAAGCAAGTGGCTAATTTAGAAAATCCTTATGTATTGTTGTTTGATAAGAAAATCAGCAATATTCGAGATTTATTACCTTTATTGGAGCAAGTTGCCAAATCTTCAAAACCCTTGATGATCATTTCCGAAGATGTGGAAGGAGAAGCCTTAGCTACGCTAGTTGTTAATACCATTCGCGGGATCTTAAAAGTTGTCGCGGTGAAGGCACCCGGTTTTGGCGATAGGCGTAAGGCAATGTTGGAAGATATCGCTATACTTACGGGGGGTAAGGTGATTGCTGAAGAAGTGGGTTTAAGTCTTGAAAAAGTTACACTAGCTGATCTGGGTCAAGCGCGTAAAATTGAAGTAGCTAAGGAAAATACGACCATTATCGATGGTGCAGGTAGCAATGTGGATATAGAAGCGCGTATTAAGCAAATCAAAGTACAAATTGAAGAAGCTACCAGCGATTATGACAAAGAAAAACTCCAAGAAAGGGTTGCTAAGCTGGCTGGTGGTGTCGCAGTAATTCGTGTGGGTGCGGCTACGGAGGTTGAAATGAAAGAACGCAAGGCGCGTGTTGAAGATGCCTTACATGCTACTAGAGCGGCCGTAGAAGAAGGGATTGTCGCTGGAGGGGGAGTGGCATTGTTGCGTGCTCGACAAGCGGTTAACCAAAATACCAGTTCTTTGGATTGTTGCGAAAATGCTGACCAAGAAGCTGGATTTAGATTGGTATTAAAGGCTGTTGAGTTTCCTTTGCGCGAAATTGTTCAGAATGCTGGTGGTGAACCCAGTGTTGTGGTCAATAAAGTTCTAGAGGGTGTTGGAAATTATGGTTTTAATGCCGCTAACGATACCTATGGAGATATGATAGATATGGGTATTTTAGATCCTACTAAAGTTACGCGCACAGCATTACAAAACGCGGCCTCTATTGCCGGGCTGATGTTAACCACAGAATGTATGATAGCTGAAGCACCTAAAGACGATGCGCCTTCTCCAATGCCAGGTGGTGGTGGTATGGGTGGAATGGGTGATATGGGGATGTAATTGGTAAGGTCCTCCTTGCACGGTCGGTTGCACTACCATAACCACGACTGTTGCTCAACCTCGGAGGTTGAGCAACAGTCGTTAATACATAAATTTGGTAGTGCAACCGGCTGTGCAACGGAAGTGCATGGTATATATAACCCTTTGAAGATAGCCACGCTCGTTGATAGAATATGAGGTGTCTATTGATAGGGTAAATTTTGACTTAAAATACCCAAACAGTTAAAAAAGAAATTAAATACCAAAGCTTGGGGTTATGAAATTTAGCCAAAAGTATGTTATATGAAGTCCAAGCTCATCCGAAGCAAAGAGTTTAGTGCACAGCGTGCTTGGAGTGCTTTGGATGTGGCTAATATGAATGGCATCACAATACGGATTCATTGGGCAGACAAGCCCTACCAATGGCATGTCAACGACGGTGAAGAAGTCTTTGTTGTGCTCGATGGAATTGTCGACATGCATTACCGTATCGATGGCCAAGATCATGTGGTTGCTTTGGGCGTAGGCGATGTCTTTTTTGCTGGCATGGGTTGCGAGCATGTGGCAAATCCACGCGGTGAGGCTCGAATTTTGGTGGTTGAAAAAGAAGGCAGTGTTTAAATATTTTCCTTCAACCACAACAACAAGACTATTGCATCATCGGCTACGCCGCTCGGTGTGCGCAAGCCTTGTAATTTGGTAGCTCGTTGAGCTTATGCGACAGTCTTTCTATGATAGTTGCCATCGGTCACAAAAAGGCAGGTGCATAGCTTGCGGTGGTATTTTAATTAAATCGACTAACATCCAGACCCTTGAGGTCAAGGTCCAACGGCTTCCCAACAAGCAAGTCAGCCAGATATTTACCACTCCCGCAAGACATGGTCCAACCTAGTGTGCCATGACCTGTATTGGTAAATAAGTTTTCTATTTTTGTTTTACCAATGATGGGTGGTCCGTCAGGAGTCATTGGTCGCAAGCCACTCCACAGCTTGGATTGACTTATAGTTTTAGAGGTGGCTACGGGGAAGAGCTCGTTGACGACTTTGCATAACACATGCTTTCTACTGCTGTTAGGTTGTGAGTTATATCCAGCCAATTCAGCGGTGCCGCCGATACGGACGCGCTGGTCAAATCGAGTAACCGCTACTTTGTAGTGATCATCAATCACTGTTGAGTTGGGAGCATTTATTTCCATTTCTATCGGTAAAGTCAAAGAGTAACCTTTGATAGGATGTACTGGAAGGGAAATTTCGTGCGGTAATAACAACGCACGACTATAGCTTCCACAAGCTACAACATAAACATCAGCTTCCAAGACACGACCATCGAACAATTGAACTCCGGATATTTTATTATGCACTTTTAAAATTCGGTCTATGGAGGCATTAAATAAAAAACTCACCCCTAAAGTTTGGCAAATTTTAGCCAAGTTTCTACAAAATAAATAACAATCCCCAGTTTGATCGAGAGGGAGATGGAGTCCTCCGGCAATGGGTGTGCTACTCCTCCCTAAAGCCGGCTCAATGTTCGCAACTCGATCTTTTCCAATGAGCAGTTGATGAGAAATGTTCAATCTAGATAGGATATCTATGTCCTGATCTATTTTTTGCAACTGACTTTGAGTTCGAAACAATTGCAGTGTCCCTAAGCTTCTATGCTCAAATTCTATTGAAGTGTTTGTAATAAGCTGTTGAAAACAATCTAAGCTGTAATGAGCTAACTCCAACATTCTTATTTTATTAATGGCATAGCTTTGGGGATTACAATTATTCCATAGTTGCCTCAACCAACAAAATTGTTCGAATCCTAATCCACCAGACCATTTCACTGGTGAATTTTTTCCTTGTAGAATCAACCACTTTAAAAGCTTTGGAAGAAGGCCAGGTGATCCCCAAGGTGATGAAAAACCGGGTGAAATTTCTCCGGCATTGGCAAAACTAGTTTCTTGCGCCACTTCGCTTTGTCTGTCGACAATGGTTACGGTTGCTCCATTTTTTGCCAAGTAGTAGGCTGTAGAAACACCAATAACACCTCCACCCAAAATAATGACACGCATAAGATTAGTGATTAAAATACATTGACTGAGGGTAAACTTTTTATTGGAATGATCGAAGTTATCATCTGAAGGACTATAACGATCACCTATTCAAGAGGTAGCTAAAAGACTTAATTGTGAACACTATACCGTGTTACACTAAAAATAACGCTGGTATCCCTGCATTGGAGTTGAAAAATATCAAACCCCTATTCATAAGGAATCACTGCCCCATATTCTTATTTTATCGTATCTTATGCCTTTTGTACATTTACGCTTGCATACTGAGTTTTCTATTCAGGATAGTATTATTACCATTCCTGAAATTTTGGAATCTGCGTCTAAAGACGGGCAAGAAGCACTGGCCATTACAGATATCAATAATTTATTTGGATTGGTATCCTTTTATAAAAAAGC
>JASGCH010000046.1 GCA_030054245.1 Gammaproteobacteria bacterium
GGCCACAACCTTGGAGTTTGGTCAGTATAGGTCAGGCAGACTGTGATGACCCTTGTTTGAATAGGTTGTATTGGCAAAGACAAATTATTTCTAGCTTAGGGCGAGATCAGTCTTTGGTTACGGGTATTTGGTTGATTCTCGGCGATAAGGACTTGGGGGCGCGTTTATTGGACCATAAGCGCCACTTGCAATTTTGGCGCGTAAACTCGGAATTATTGCAGGTCAAATTTTTACCTATTACAGGGAGGAATTTAAACGATGATTATTATTTGATCGATGCCCAAGGCCATTGGGTCATCAGATTTCCAGCGGTACACAACCCTCAAGAAGCTCTTAAATTGAAAAAAGATTTGCTACAATTGTTGAGGGTTAACCGTATTTGGCAACGGTATGGGTAAACTCAGATGACGCAGACCGCGGCACCAACCAATGGTGCCATAGCCTTTCCGAGATAACCCAAATTGACTCAGCATCCAAGCCCGCCCGTCAAGTCGTCTGCCATTACATTAAAGCATCATGCAGAACCTTAAAATCCGCCCTGTTGATTACCACAAAGAGACAGACTGCCAAGCCTTAACCACCCTACTCTCTCACTACGCCGAAGGTCCCATGGGTGGCGGCGAAGCGCTAGACCCCGTGGCTTTGGCACGACTGTGTGCTAACTTGGCCGAACTCAGCAACGCCTTTAGCATTCTTGCTTGGCACACAAGCGCCGGCAGTGAGCAAGCTGTAGGGCTGGCAAACTGTTTCGAGGGCTACAGCACCTTCAAAGCCAAACCCTTGATCAACATCCACGACTTAATCGTCCACGCCAATTGGCGCAATAAAGGCATAGGCCAGCTCCTGCTCACTGCCATAGAACAACGCGCTTGCAGAATGGGTGCCTGCAAAATAACCCTAGAGGTGCTAAGTGGTAACCAAGCCGCCATCCGTAGCTATGTCAAATTTGGCTTCGCGCCCTATACGCTGGATGCAAGGATGGGGGAAGCAAGGTTTATGCAAAAGGAGTTATTCAGCAAGGACGATCGTGATAAATTGAGCTAATTAAGTAAACTTATTACCTTGTGCATCTTTAAGACTTTTGCACCTCGGCTTTACTTGCACTGCCAAAGGACCCAGTTATACGGTTCACCTTAAATTCTTGTTTGAGTAAATTCCGCTGGTTGCGTGGTGTGCGCAAGCCTTGTACTTTGGCAGTTCGCCCGGGCGGCGTAGCCGTAGGTGAAAAGGTCTGTACCACAAATTTATCCATTTATACTCATAACTATATACTTATCAGTATCATCCTAAATCTTATTCCTACTCACCTTCCCTCCATTTCCTGTTCATGCAACAGTCTTATTTATGCTACAATTTCCCTTATTCACCGATTCAGGGATCTATTTCCACTCAAAGAGACCGCCTTTGCCAAGGCCCCCCCGCCCGCCTAAATGCGCTTTTGAAACAACCCTTGCGCAAATACCATCTACTCCAGCACGATGACACCTGATAAGTTTCTTAAACACCTTCAAGCGCACGCGGCTTCGTTCGCCAAAGCCGTGGGTGTGAGGCGCCCCTACATGAATCTAAAGACCTACTTGGCGTACAAACAACGGGGCACAGACACGCTGAAGGCTCACGCAAAAGAGCTCGCGAGTCTCATCGAGGATGACCCCGACATTGAGGAGGCACCATCATGAGCCGTCCACCGTTGGTGCCTCCCTTGAAGTGTCAGGGGATCAAAACAAAGCTAGTCTCTGCGATTCAAAGGGTCGCCGACACGCGCGCATACTCGCGATGGGTTGAGCCGTTTTGCGGCTCCGGAGTCGTGGCGCTCAATGTGCAACCAAAGAAGGCCATGCTTTGCGATACGAACCTTCACATCATCAGCCTGTATCAAGGCATCCAGAGCGGGAAAATCACGGCGGCAATCGTTAAGGAGTTTCTGACCAGCGCAGGTGAGAAGTTGAAGACCCAGGGCGAGCCTTACTACTACGAGGTGCGCACGCGGTTCAATGAATCGCCAACCCCTCTAGACTTCCTCTTTCTCAATCGCTCGTGCTTCAACGGCGTCATCCGCTTCAATCGGAAAGGGAAATTCAATGTGCCTTACTGCCACAAGCCCGAGCGCTTCGCGCAGGCATATGTCACGAAGATAACCAACCAAGTCCGGCAGATCGCGCAGATATTGGGCGCGGTTGACTGGACTTTTGAGGTGCGTGACTTCCGCGAGACACTTGCGCAGGCGCAAGCCGGCGACTTTGTGTATGCCGACCCGCCCTATGCTGGCCGCCATGTGGATTACTTCAATTCGTGGTCGGACACCGATGAAGCGGCGCTGGCGGCTACGCTCAGTTCATTGCCTTGCGACTTCTTGCTCTCGACTTGGCATAGCAATGAATTTCGCAACAACGCCGCGATTGACCAAGTCTGGAGCCGCCCCGGCTTCTACATGCTAAAGCGCGAGCATTTTTACCATGTCGGTTCGTCAGAAGACTTGAGGCACCCGATAATCGAGGCTCTTATCTCTAATTTTCCAATGACTGAAGAGGTGCCGGTTGTTCGACTTATTCATCAACAAAACTGTTGCACCATCGGCTGGTGCCGCTCGGTGAGCTGTCAAAGTACAAGGCTTCCGCGAACGCCCCCAGCGGAATTTAATGGGGTTTAAATGAGCTGGTGGGCGCTCGTTGGTTTCGCATATTGAGTATATGCGAAACCAACGAGCGGAAGCACAATGGATAGCGCAACGAACTGCCGAACATACATAACGCATTAATTTGGCAGTGTAACCGCGGCGTAGCCGATGGTGCAACAGTCTTTCAACCAGTGCTGTTCAACTTGGAGTCGATGGAAGACGGTTGCACCATCGGTAAAGGATAATTCGCCTTTCATAGCTTAAAATTTGCTACACGCAGTTGGATTTGGATCGCTAAACTACGGCGTTTTCTATCATTTTTTAATGCGTTATCTCGGACAAACGGGAAGCGCAAAAGCAATTTTCTAATATATTATGGGCACTATTTCTTTGGTCTTTGCTAGTGTATGGGTTGTATTATTGAACTATCTTTGGTTTCAACTACGCCCTGCTGAATTTGCTCATAGACTCAAACAACTGACTTTTTTTACGGCCTTCCTGACCCTAGACCTGATTTTATTCGGCGTTTTTACCCGCTTAAGCGATTCTGGCCTAGGTTGTCCAGACTGGCCGGCTTGCTTTTCTTATGCCACGCCAATAGGTGCCAAGTCGCACATTGATGAAGCCTTTCAGGCCATGCCCACGGGCTATGTGAGCCCTACCAAAGCCTGGATTGAAATGATCCACCGCTACCTAGCTATGTGGGTGGGCGTGAATATCGTGTCTTTGTGGTTATTCCCAAAACTAAAAAAGTATAAAATGCATCCAATTCCTAGACAAATCATGGGTTGGGCTTTAGCTATGGTATTATTACAGGGACTTTTGGGTGCGTTCACCGTAACCCTCAAGCTGTACCCATTGGTCGTGGTGTTACACCTCTTAGGCGGATTGGCGTTGCTAGGAATTTTAATGCACCAAACTCTGTGGTGGGGCGAAACCCAGCGAATAAAGCCACCCCGAGGAGCGGGTTGGATCTTGACCTTGTTGCTACTGCAAATCAGCCTAGGTGGATGGGTCAGTGCGAATTATGCCTTTTTAGCTTGTGATGAGTTTCCGACTTGTCGTGCCGGACAAATCATACCCCCAGTGAATTGGTCTTCGGCTTTGGATTTATTTCGCCCTTTGGGACAGAATAACCTTGGCGAACCTATAGGTATTGAAACTTTAACGGCGATCCACTTACTGCACCGAGGATTTGCCTTGGTGGTCTATGTAGCCATTGGTGTTTATGCGTGGAATTTATATCAAAAAGCGACTTCTAAGCTAGCATTATGGATGTTCTTACTCATCCATTTACAATTCCTAACGGGCATCTTAAACACCTTTTGGAGCTGGCCCCTGTTGAGTGCTTTATTACACACGCTTGGAGCCACTTTGCTTTTTGTATTATTTTGGCGTTTGACTGCTCTAAGTCGAGGGCGCCACTGGGTATAGGGCATCGGCTAGGTTGTCAAAAATCCGGTTCACCATGCCACTAAAAGTAAACTTTGATCGGATAATTCAGGTAACTTGCAGTGCCATGGTCTTAAAATAGTTTTTTTAGAAGCTTATGAACTTCCATCGAATGGTGTATGAATATTGGCGTTTGACCAAGCCGCGGGTGAATTATTTGATCTTGTTTTGTTCTATGATCGGTATGTTGCTGGCAATACCAAGCATACCCAAGGTAGAACACCTCCAATTGGCGATGTGGGCGAGCTTGGGAATTTGGCTAATTGCCAGTTCTGCCGCGGTTTATAATTGTATATTGGAAGAGAAAACCGATAAGGTAATGAAACGCACAGCTCAACGCGCCACCGTCACCCATAGCTTGTCCACGCGTGCGATAGTGGTTTTTGCGGTGCTGTTGTATAGCTTAGGGAGTGCTATTTTATTTTTCAAGGTCAATACTTTAACTTTTTTCTTAACGACTCTGACTTTTTTCGGTTATTCTGTGGTTTATACTTTGCTATTAAAACCGGTTACGCCCCAAAATATCGTGATCGGTGGATTATCAGGTGCCATGCCCCCCGCTTTGGGTTGGGTGTCTATGACCGATGCTGTGACGGCCCAGGCTTGGGTCTTGGTTTTGATTATTTTTCTTTGGACACCGCCTCATTTTTGGGCATTGTCATTGTATCGCGTAGAAGATTATAAAAATTCAGGCTTACCCATGTTACCAGTAACTCATGGAGCACCACTGACTCGTTTACACATTTTCCTTTATTCGATCAGTTTATTTTTTGCGGCTTGGCTTCCGTACATCGTTGGCTTGAGTGGTGGCCTGTATTTATTTTTTGCCATGGTCTTGTCGGCACTATTTTGTCGTTACACTTGGCAATTGTGGAGAGAATATTCTGACGCCTTGGCACGCAAAACTTTTAAATTTTCGATCACTTATTTGTCAGCTATATTTGCCAGTTTGTTGATAGATCATTATTGGCGAGTGGTGTAGTTTTAACCCAAACAAACCGAGGTAACCTGGACATAGTCTTTTTTTGAGCGTACAACTTATGATGAACCCCTCACTTTCCAAACTAGAAATTGACAGCTATCGATCTGAAGGTTTTTTGATTCCGAATTGGCGTTTGCCAGCGAGTATGTTGCTCAAAATGCAACAAGCTTTAGCCTATTTGTTAGATAAAAACCAGCATATTCGTCCAGAGAAATTGGTCAGTGCCCATATTGCCAAAAATAATCAAGAAGGAACACAGGGGCATACAGCCTTTCTTGAGCTGGCTAGGTATGAACCCATTGTCGATCTGGTGGAACAACTCATAGGACCCGATATCATTTTATGGGGATGCCATGTTTTTTGTAAACCTGGAGAAAATGGCTACGAAACCCCATGGCACCAAGACGGACATTATTGGCCCATTCGACCTTTAGCCACCACCACCGTTTGGGTGGCTTTGGAAGACAGCAAGTTATACAATGGTTGCTTAAAAGTGATCCCCAAATCCCATATACCTAAAACTTTGTACCCCCATTTGCACGAAGATAGGCAAGATCTGGCCTTGACCCAAAAAATTGCCGATGACACTTTTGATCCAGCCACTGAAAAAGCTTTGGAACTCAGCGCTGGAGAAATGTCCATTCACGATATTTATATGATACACGGTGCACAAGCCAACAACTCAGGGGTGCGGCGCACAGGTGTCGCCCTGAGGTATATGCCCGGAACTTCGGTTTTTGAAAGGGACAGCTATACCTTAGGTGGGCAAACCGGGGTGCCGATTAATTTTGCCACCCGACCGATATGGTTGCTTAGGGGAAAAGATCAAACGGGTAAAAACGATTTCAACATAGGACATGACGCTGGGTAGAACACACAGACTGAAAAAATCAAGGCTGTGGTTTGACCAGACCTAAAAACCAGCATTCCAATCCAAGACCGTTGTACCCATCTACTCAGACCTCTGCTGCCTCACTGTACACAAAATCACATCGGTGTAAAATTTCACGCGTAAGTTTTTCGTATTCCTCGTAAACTCGCCTCACCGCGGCAAGATGCGACCCTATCGCTCCGTCTGCAGGTTTTAGTAAAAACATAGGGCGACGAGCCGTCATAGACAAAGGCGCTAAGCTTCGGTTGTGTTTTAATTGGGCCACACAATGCGTGTCCGACTCCTGTTCGATAGATGCCATAGCCGTAGTCTCTTCTTTTAAGATAAATTTTCTAAAGGTCTCAGGAAATTCGTGTGCCCATTTCGAATAGGCTTTTACCGGTTGTGTATCTCGTGCAGAAAATTGCATCAAAATATAGCCAATGGGTTTAATGGGTGTATCTTCAGGAATGTATTGTTTAGTAATCGCTGAAATACCAGGCGGAATCCTTGCCCTTCTGGCTTTCCATTCCTCTTGCCATACGGCAAGTCTTTGACCCAAGTTTTCCATTCCTTGAACGGAAAACAAATCAGTAGCTACCGGTATGATTAAATAATCCGAGGAGATAGTCACGATTCTATTGATGGCACCTAGGTTGGGACCCACATCCACCAAGACCACCTGCGCGTCAAATTGCTCGACGGCTTGGTGAATGAGTCGATTAAAAATACTACAATCACCAAAAGCCCGAACATCATGATTAAGACACTTCAACCAAGCGTCGCCAAAATTATCTTCGTACCTAGAGAGCGTCAAGTGCCCTGGTATCAAACCCAAATAAGGGTTAATTTCTTCGATGTTGTTGGCTGATTCAGGAAAGCCTTCCCCGTTAAATACCGGCTCCAGCGTGTTAAGAATACTTTTACCAGCGGAGTACATTTCAACCAGCCTTTCATCGGGCACCATCATCACCGTTAGATTGGATTGCGGGTCCAAATCTACGGCTAGGGTGCGTATTTGAAGCTCAGCCAACATATAGGCCAAATGATACACCAGAGTGGTCTTGCCTACGCCACCTTTGTTGTTAAAAAATAGGATTTTTTTAGCTTTCATAAGTAGCTCGGATGAATGGGAATGGTTACTGAAAATCTGTTTGGTGTACTGGTATCAAACTGAGCTAGGGTCTGACCATTCTTCTGCAAAAGTTCTTGGACTCTGGCTATGCCATAACCAAATCGATTGACATAACCCAAAACTTTGAGGACTTCAGCCAAAACCACATTGCGGTAATCGCTTTGGACGCTTAGGTTATTGCCCATTTTAGCCACCCCAAAAAGCCCCCCAGGATTGGTAATTTCTAAAGAATGAGTGCATTCATAGACATAAATGGGTGCATTGGAACTGGCATAATCCCGGTGCATCACCGCGTTCATCAACAATTCTCGCAAAACCCAAGGCGGATAATTGTATTGCATGCTCTCTTGAAAGCCAGATCCCCGAATCGGCCGGGCTTTAACCAGATTGGTTTCTACAAAACTCGCTAGTACTGGCAGTAGCGACATAAAATTCCCTGAAAAAGATTTTTCAGATACGACCTCTGTATTCTTGTTCACCCCAGAAAATCTAACATATTGAATATAGGCACCGGGGATGTCATACAGTGGATTCAAGCCAAAGGTCAAAATACCAGCCTTGGTGGGAACATCTTTTATGGGGTCGTAAAATCGCAGTGCTGACAATTGTGCTTTGACCGTGCGACCATTTTGACGCATCGTGTCTTCACTTATCGCCAAAGGTAGATAATCACTAGAAAATACAGCTACATTTAAATCGCTGATCTGAGCCATTGTGACAGGCAAAGCGTCAAAAGAAGGGGCTCGTCTTTTTTCAGCGAGTTGCATTTCCTGATCAGGAGTAGCTAGGGTTTTGCTGGGACCCAAACGGAGCCAACATCTGCCATCGTACCTGACGGGTGGGTATTCGGAAGGCTTGACCTCGATCACCAAAATTTGTCCATCTTGGTGGTTAAACAGCGGATGAACAATAACATTTGGCCTAGGCAATAGCTTACCTTCAGCCAACCAATCGCTCGGCAATTTTACCTGTTTATCGGTGAAATGTTTACCAGCTCTACGCCCGTCATCGGTGACCCCCACGCATATATAACCCGATTCTTGGTAGTTAGGAAAATCATTGCTCAACGCACATATCGCTTGGCAAATCTTGTCTTTTTGATCCCGGCCATTGATATCGTCTATCCAAGTGGTCCATTCATGTCGGTTATCTTCCGGCTGGCAGAGGAGTTTGTCAATATCTAGCGTTGGCATAAAAATACAAGGTTCAATAAACCACATCCAATGGAAGATCTTTGCAAAAGTTCAGACGAGTAGCCCATAAGGCGTAGCCGATGGTGCAACCATCTTAATGGCGTCATAATACCACATCTCCTGACACAAAGTGCTTGCCATCCATTTTGCTAGCACCGACGCTTCCTTGACAATCCAGCCAGCACTGAGATTACATTTTTCACTTTTTTTCTTAACACTTCAAACCGTTAGATTAAACATCACCTGGCATTTACCAAAATAGAGGGATAACTGTCATCACCAACAAGGC
>JASGCH010000047.1 GCA_030054245.1 Gammaproteobacteria bacterium
AAATCGCCATTTTCAGCCGGTTGTTGCGCAGGCAACGCCGTAAATCGCCATTTTCCGCGGGTTGTTTTACCAATGTTCTAATATCATATCCACCAACCGCCTACCCGCTTTGCCTCGATGGCTGTGGGCTAATTTCTCGGCCATGGACATTTGTGCAAAGGTTATACCGAGTTTTTCTACACAAAACACTGGATCATAGCCAAACCCATGGGATCCCACCGTCGATGGCGTGATATAACCAGACACCGTACCCATAGCGATCAGGGGTAAGGGGTCTCTAGGACTGCGTACTGCCACCAGCACACTGACCATGGTGGCAAAACGATCTTCAACCTTTTGCATTTCGTGAAGTAGAGCGTGGACATTGGCTTGAGGTTGGGTTAGGTCGTAGCCGAGCTGTTTGGCATAGTCTGCAGTATGTACTCCTGGCGCACCACCAAACGCACGCACACACAGCCCCGCGTCATCCGCGATGGCGGGCATCTGGCAAACCAAGCTGGCATTGCGTGCCTTGAGCAAAGCATTTTCCACAAAGCTATCGTAGGGCTCAGCTGGAGAGGGGAGGGCAAAATCTTTTAAACTCTTATAAGTATAGGGTAGTTTACCCAATAATTGATACAGTTCAGCGAGTTTACCCGCATTATTGGTGGCTAAAATGATGTCCATTTCATACATAAAAAACAAAACTTCTCGGCAACTTGGTAGAAATAAGCAAGAGGTCACATAGCGAGGCAACACCGCATATCACCATTTTTCGCGGTGGTTTGGCAAAACCTTATAATACAGACTTATTATATAGACCTTTTTACAAGCTCGAACTCGAACGAGCTAATCAGTTACCAGGTGTAGCCTAGTGCAGAATGGTTCATTCAGAAATGAACCGCATCACTTTGTCGTTTGGCCTGGTAGTCGGGGTAACCCAGAATGAACCGCATCACTTTGTCGTTTGGCCTGGTAGTCGGGGTAACCCAGATAGCGCCAAGGTCTTTTATCCTACCCAAAATGTTCTATAAATCCCGTCTCAATGCTAGCCTCTATCATCACTCATGATTTAATTTTAGCTGGTGCTGGACACAGCAACTTATTCATTGCGCATTATTTTTTCAAAAATCCTTGTCAAGGTTTGCGTATTACCTTAATTAACCCAGATAGCGAAGTTTTTTATTCAGGCATGTTGTCGGGGGCGATTGTTGGCAATTATTCATTGGAAGACTGCCAAATCGACTTAAGGCAATTTTGTCAATCGATCCATTGTCGTTTTCTCCAAGCACGCATCACGCACATTGATACTGAGGAAAAAATCTTAATGTGTGCCGGCTACCCGGAAGTTCATTACGATATATTGGCCATCAATATAGCCACCGCCAGCCCTTTGCCCAGTGAAAACATCCCCTTTTCGGCATCTGTGAAACCGCTTGCTAACTTTTACCGAGTTTGGCAAGACACTATCAAACGCATTCAACAAACGACCGAACGCCGATTTAAGTTAGCCATCGTCGGAGGCGGCTTGGGGAGTATCGAAATGACTTTAGCCCTATTGCATTCTGTCGAGCGCAAGGGTTTAGCTGGGCAACTTGAGTGCTGGTTATTTACTGAACAGCCCAGTCTAGTTCCCCATTTTTCTAAGAGGGTGCAAAGTATCTTAACCCAAGAGCTTTTAAAAAAACAAGTACACATTTGTACCCAACACAAAATGGTCGTTGATGGTTCTGGGCAAATACTCGATCATCAAGGGGGTACTTGGCAGTTTGATCAAACTTTTTGGGCTTATTCAGGAAAACCAGAGGCTTGGCTCGCGCAGACTGGACTTGCTTTGACGCCATCTGGCTATATTTGGGTCGATAATTATTTGCGCTCTATAGCCCAACCATCGGTATTTGCTTTGGGAGACATCGCCGAGATGGTCCACTATAACTTGCCAAAATCTGGAGTGTATGCCGTCCGTATGGGGCAACACACGGCTAAAAATATAGAAAATCTGTTGTTAAAAAAATATTTACTACCCTATAAGCCACAGAAACGGAGTTTATTGATTATTCCCATCGATCAGAAAAAAGCCTTGGCTATGTATGGCAAGGGGGTATTGGGAACGGGTGCCTGGGCTTGGCATTGGAAACGCGATTTGGATCGTCGTTACCTTACAAAACTAAAACCTTGGTTACAGTCAGTGCCCATGGCCATCAAACGACCGCGCGTACTTCCTAACGAGCCCCACGAAGAATGGCTAGAACTACAAAAACCTTTGTGCGGAGGTTGTTCTGCTAAAGTCTCAGCCGAAGTGCTTTTTCGTACCCTCCAACCTGATACCCAGCTCCAAGGTGAAACGAGCTTTTCGACTATCATCCCAGATGACGCCGCTGTTATTTCTCTGCCGCCAGGACATTACCTGATTCAAAGCGTTGACTATTTACCCATACTCTTCGATGATCCTTATATTTTTGGCCAAATCGCCACCATTCACGCACTCAATGATTTATATGCCATGGGTGCCACGCCACACAGCGCCCAAAGTATCATCAGTTTGCCTAGAGGCTTCGGTGATAAACAACACCATGAATTAAAACATCTGTTATTGGGTATTCAAAAATCTTTGAACCAAGCCAACTGTCGTTTATTGGGCGGTCACACCAGCCTGTCTGAAGCAGTGGCCGTTGGTTTGGTGGTGAATGGCCTACTTCCCATCGATAAACAGAACATTTGGTGGAAAAATCAACTTCAGCTAGGAGATATCCTGATTTTAACCAAACCCTTAGGCAGTGGCCTATTATTAGCCGCCAATATGCGTGGATTCTGCAAAGGGTACTGGCTTACCCAATTGATAAATACCCTATTGATTTCTCATCAACCAGCCGTCGCCATTGGGCAAGAGTTGGGCATTCATGCCGCCACCGATGTCAGTGGCTTTGGTTTAGCTGGGCACCTTCTAGAGATGAGCCAAAACTTTAGTATTCGCCTAGATTTAGCAGAACTCAGACTGTATGAAGGCGTAGAGTTTTGTTTGCAACAAGGGTTATTGAGTTCTTTACACACCGCCAACCGGACTTATGCCCTACCTCATCTGGCAGGTGTACTGTCAGACGCCAAATTACCGATTTTATTTGATCCACAAACCGCAGGTGGCCTAGTCATGAGCGTACCTCGTTCCCAAGCAGACGCTTGTTTACACCGTTTAAAAACCAGTGTTTATCCACAAGCGCACATCATCGGTGAAGTGATAGCTTTGCAAAACACCAAGGTAGTGGTGGCTTAAAGACTCTGGTGCTCATTCCTTCCTAGGCAAGAGGGCGGGCAGGTTAAACCCAAGCTAGGGTTGTAAATTAGCATAACTGATAAACTGTTTAAAGGTTTCACACCAAATGACCACCCCTAATTTTTCTGGCTTATGATAGGTCTCTGGAATAGTAAATACTTGTTTCCCAGAGAATTGACTGACATTACCTAAGCGCGTCGCTTGGTTTTTAATATTTTTAAAAAGTTCTTTATGGTGAATGTTATGATCGGGTACTAAATACACTTTGTAATCAGGTCCACGAGTCACTTGAAAATCTTCATCAAAGACCAAATAACGAGAATCATCCTTTTCTACCCAATAGACTTTTCCGCTACCTCTGTGTAAATCATCAGAGCCAATGGCCTTAGGGTCAAATTCCCCAGATAACATCTTGGTAAAGGTCGATGGATTTTGTAATGCGGTTAATACGGCTTCTTCTTTTTCGGTCCTTAGTTGCGGTTTAGAAAAATGAAGAGAAACAAACCCTATCAATAGTATGGCGAGAAGAATACCCAATAGCAGGCCTAGTTTTTTCATCGTATTTTTCATATAAGCAATTTGCTGGCAACAGCTTGATTAAAAAAATTCAGTATAGCGAACAGTCCACCCGTTTTTAACCCGGAATTTTTTTGGCGCATCTGCTGTATTTTTGCTATTGGCCTTTTGGGGACTCAGATAGTTAGACGCTTTCTCATGGTTTTTTGGTGTAGCACTAGATGGGTCTGTATGAAATACAATGTATCTTTCTTTTGTTATGTTTATTTCCTGCGCGCAGAACTCTTTAGCCAATTGAATTACATAGTGGAAGAAACACCGGGTGCTTTTGAATTGATCCGTATAACCACCCGGATTGTCCGATTTTAACTCGATATAAAAAACTGTGTAGCCATTTTTTTCTGGTTCATCTTTTTTAATGAGGACGGCATCGCATATACGATTCTGAGGACACTTACCATCCTGTGCAAATAATGGAGAAACGCAAGGTTGGTATTTAGGATTCTTGGTACCCTCATCGGTGGCTAAAACCAGCATACCAGAGGCGAGCTCACTGATAATCAGCTTTTTTAGTTTGGCGCTCGGATCCTTCTCCTCAAGGATCACATGTGCGACTTGGGAACCATCGGCTATTACACAGCTTAATAGGTGTTTTAATGCTTCTAATCCATCCAGCGGTTTTTTATCTGGGTGCATAATAGATTGCCTCCTGTATGGCGTTCATTTCGTCTATTGTTTCGTCAAAACTCGGTGTCTCAATACCCAATGTGGAACTGATATTCGCAGGCACCAAAGTTTTACATTTGGTTTTGCGCTGGTTTCCGGTTTTTAAGACCTTTTCATCTCTAACCATATAAAGGCGAACTTTGGCGTGGGCTAACTTATCTTCCTCTAAATACTTATATTTTTTACGCACGCCATCTAACGGCCTGTCCGTTTGGTTCAACATGATAAGCGTATTCAACTCCCTAACGATATAGTTGCTGTGGGTGGTTATAAAAACTTTTACGCCATGGTTAACGAGTGCCACTAGAAACCTAGCCAATCTTCTTTGGTTTACTGGGTGCAAGGTTAATTCTGGTTCATCGACCATTAACATATCACCTATTTGGGCAATATACTTCAGCCAATACCATACTATCAAGAGGGAGCGCACGGCACTCGAAGTTACACCTAAACCTAGCTTGAGGTTGGTACCTGAGGGCTGGAAATAGGTAGTTCCTTCTTTAGTCGTTTTATAAGTGCCTCCTACGATGCTTTCAAGACGCTCTAACAATTGAGGGTTGGATTGAAAAAGTTTACCCCCTGGTGCGCTGGTATCTGGCAATTGCTGGACGAACTTGACATTGTGCTGTATAGGCAAAGCGTAATTTGGGCGATAAAGGGTATGAAATGCTTTGTCGGGAGTGATACTATGTCCTCCTTCTTTTTGGGATTGACTAAGCAAGTCTATGATATTATGAGTGGCTAAATTTAATTGTTTATAAAAGGTAGTGGCGCCGGTTCTCTCGCTACTGGCGATAAATACCCGAGGAATGGCCTCTTCTAACACCACTGCCAAAATTTGCTCTTGTATAAACTCACTTAAATAATGCCAATTTAAATGCGAGTCTTTAGAGTCCAAGGTGATAGAGTTCAAGGCGACGAGTTCCAACTCATGGGAATCGGCTGGCTTTGATAGCGTCACGAGGAGGTTCCTCTTCGAACTTCTCAGTTCACTTTTAAACTCGCGGGTACGCCATACCTCACCTAAGGGCAGTTGAAGTTTTACTTCTAGGGATTTAAATAACTCATCGTTGGCCGACATCATTTGAGGGAATCGCTCACGAAACTTGTCTAAGGCTCGATTACATAATGACTGCCATGGGTCAGCGATTTTTTTTTGTAGGTCTATCTTGACCAAACCAACCTGTTGAAGCGTTTCTAAATCAGAGCTTATATCGATATCCATCATTTCTCGCCAAGCACTCAGTAGACTATAAACCAAATAGGTTAAATAGGTCTTGCCGGTGTTGTTTTCTCCGCAGATCACCGTCAAATCGGCTAACTCCATCTGGGCTTCTGCGATGGCACCGAGGTTTTTTAAGTATAAACGCATGCTCCATTCTCCAAGTTATCGATGTATATAGGTATATTTTAAAGGTAGGTCATTGTAGGCTATTTTACAAGGCCATGGCTTCTTCTGCTATGGAAATGTCTCGTCTGTGATATACAATATAAGCATCGGCTGGTGCCGCGGTTGTCAAATTACTGCGTTATGTATATGCCCCAGTTCGTTGCGCTATCCATTGCGCTTCCGCTCCTGATCTCGCATATACGCAATATGCAAGATCAGGAGCACCCACTCTGACCATCTTCGGAAATGAAGCTGGGGGCGATTGCGGAAGCCTCGTAATTATGACAGCTCACCGAAAGGCACCAGCCGATGCTGCAACAGTCTTAAAAATGAGTAAAATACTTTGGCTAACGGATGTCTCTAAACTGTACCAACCTTGGTTATGGTTAGACTCCCGAATAGAACCCAAAGACTAACATCTTTAGAACCTTTACACAAGCTCGGACGAGCTACCCAATTACCACACTGGAGTTTGCCTCCAGCTTCCTTTCCGAAGTCGTTCATTCAAGATGAACCCCATCACTTCGTCGTTTGGTAGTGCAGTGGGTGGTAAAGCCGAGGGAGCAACGGTCTTATTTATCAATGCTATTATGGTTAACACTGGATTTTTAAAAGGAAAAAAACTACTTATCACCGGCGTCTTGTCCAATCGCTCCATCGCTTATGGCATAGCCCAAGCTTGTTATCAACAAGGAGCCCAATTGGCCTTTAGTTTCGTCGGGGAGAGGACCTACACACGCGTAGCCAAATTGGCTGAGGATTTTCAATCCGATCTATTGTTCGATTGTGATGTCAGTAGTGACCAGCAAATTAACGATTTGTTCGCACAAATCCATCAGAAATGGCAGTCCTTTGATGGCTTTGTACATAGCATAGGATTTTCTCCCAAAGAAGGTATTTCGGGTGATTTCTTGACCGGCCTATCAAGGGAAGTATTCACCACTGCCCACGAAATTAGCTCTTACTCATTTCCAGCCATGGTGAAAGCCTCTGTCCCCTATTTGAATGACAACGCCTGCGTTCTCACCTTAACTTATTTGGGTGCTCATCGCATAACCCCATCTTACAATACCATGGGGTTGGCCAAAGCTTCTCTCGAATCCAGCGTTCGTTATTGTGCTGGTTCGCTAGGTGCGTTTGGGCGTGGCTGGCGCGCCAATGCCATTAGCGCCGGTCCTATTAAAACCGTGGCGGCGGCCAGCATGCAAGATTTTGGCGATATTTTAGCCGTGGTTGGCAAACATTCTCCTATACAACGCAATGTTACCATTCAAGATGTAGGTCATACTGCGGCTTTTTTAATGAGCGATTTGGCCGCTGGTATTTCCGCACAAATTGTTTATGTGGACGGTGGGTTTAGTACCTTGAGTGTTTATAAATGAGCGTTTACAAATATAAGACTGTGGCACCAACGGCTGGTGCCGCTTCACGAGCTACCAAAGTACAAGGCTTGAGTTGCGCGCAACCAGCTTCATTTCCAAAGATGATCATGGTGGGCGCTCCCAGTCTCACATATTGAGTATATGCGAGACTGGGAGCGGAAGCGCAATGGATAGCGCACTGAGGCACATACCTAACGCAGTAATTGGACAACCGCGGCACCAGCCGATGGTGCAACAGTCTTGCTATGGCTGGTTAGACTTGGCGATAGCGGTTAACAGCGCTTCATGCTGTGGATGAGAATATCATTCACAGGAACATCAGACATACCACCTGTGCTGTGGGTGCTTACACCAGCTATGCGATCAATGACTGCATGCCCTGCAGTGACACCTCCAAAAACACAGTAGCCAAAATCTCGGTTGCTGTGGTTTAAAAAAGCATTATCAGCAACATTGATAAAAAACTGCGCGGTCGCGCTATCCACCACTGAGGTCCTTGCCATAGCGATGGTGTAAGGCTGGTTGTGTAAGCCATTCTTGGCTTCGTTCACAATCGGTGCCCGCGTTGATTTTTGTTTGAGTCCGGGTAAAAATCCACCGCCTTGAATCATAAAACCAACAATAATGCGGTGAAACACCGTGCCGTGATAAAACTCGTCTTCGACATATTGGAGAAAATTAGCAACCGTAAAGGGTGCTTGTTGTGGATATAATTCCAGAGAAAAATCGCCAAATGATGTGCTTACCTGCACCGAGGGGTTGGGTTGAGTGGTCATGGGTGATGTGTGTTATAAGACTGTTGCACCAACGGCTGGTGCCGCTTCTGCAATAGTCTTGTCATTAAAGAAAATAAATTTGAAAATGTTGATGGCGCAACCGTCTTATCAATGCCCTGTAAGAGTTTAACTGGCTGTTGTCAGGTGGTTTTATCATCACGAGACACCTTTGTAGCATCGGTTACAAAGCCCGGACGAACTTGGCAACCGACCTAAAACTCAAAAAGTCCTTTTGCGCGGTCTAATATTATTCCAAGCCTTACCTGTTTTGAAATCTGTTTTTCTCGGAGGACGACCCAAGTGGTGAGGTTTTTTCAAAAAAGCCTTGGGTTTTTCTCCGTTGCGTTGCCCTGACTCGTCGTTGGATCGAGAACCGGTAATTGGGGGGTCAGTTAATGGATGGGGCGCGCGCGCATCGAGCTGGTTAGCTGGTTGACT
>JASGCH010000048.1 GCA_030054245.1 Gammaproteobacteria bacterium
AGCCTTGTACTTTGACAGCTCACCGAGCGGCGTAGCCGATGGTGCAACAGTCTTAGTTATACGATATTTTCATCGTTTCGCATGTGTTGAATAAATGTCGAATCAAATGATAATTTTTTAACAATGCTGGATTTCGGGTCTATCACTCGCCAAAATGGCGTGAGGTTTGCAGATTCATCACGGCTTACTTGTTCAAAAGCGGCCTCAGCGACAATTCTCAAAAATATGCCGGTTGTAAGGGGGCAGGTGCAATCGGCTTTATTTATTTTGGCAAGATGGTCTCGCATCTGCTGAATGGATACACTTTGTCCGCGAGGAATGGTCTTGATGTATGCGTCAATTTCCAGTGGTGTTGAAATATACATTAAAGCCCCTGCGGGCATCCCAGCAATAGACTTTTCCAATCTCTTCTTTTGTGGCTTTCTCGAGCCATTTAGCTTTTCTGTCCAAGTGGTCATCATCTTCCTTTACCGCAAAATTTTTAGCGTTTAGCTACTACTCCCACAAAGCCAGCCAGAGGCGGGAACGGTTTTTGGCGCAACCAAAGACTGTTGCACCATCGGCTACGCCGCTGGTCGCACTGTCAAATGAATGCGTTATGCAGTACTCACCAGCGAATGATGATCTTCGGAAATGAAGCTGGTTGCGTTCTGCTAAGGCTGGTCATTTGGCAGTTCGTCCGGGTTGTGCCATGGCCTCAGTCGTATCAACGCGGCTAGGGCAGATTGCGCACAACACGAAAGCCGACTTCAGCGCTACGATAGGTTTCTGGTGCTTTATCTTTGTTGGCAAACCGCACAAACTTAGGGTGTGTCATATAGGAGCCGCCGCGTAAAAATCGTAAGGGAGTTTTTGCGTCATGGGTCGTGGCGGGTTGACGGTCGGTAGCATCTGGTTCAGCAACAGAATCAGTCCATTCCCAGACATTTCCAAGCGTATGGTATAAACCCAAAAGATTAGGCGTAAATGCCGAACTAGCTGGAGCGGTGTAAGGTTGTGCATCGTTGCATGGAAACCGATTTCGCCATGTTCTTTGTGAGCCTAGAACGGTATTATCTGCTACATTGGCATGGTTACAAGCGTTGGCGGATTGATCATTCCATGGGGTTGCGCGCGTATTACCCGCCCTAGCTAAAAACTCCCATTCGGCGTCGGTTGGCAGACGATATTCAAAAGGGGGAACTAAACGGTGGTTTGCATTTAACCAGTGTAAAAACTTCTGGGCGTCTTGCCAGCTCACGCACACCACCGGATGATTGGGTTTTTGCGGAAACCCTGGATTTTTCCAGTTTAAGCTAGCATCGGGTTTATGAGAATTAACCCCATAGCACCCTGCGTCGATATTGAGCCCAGTTGCATTGATAAATTCAGAGAATTGTTCAACCGTGGTTTCTTCTATCGAAGCTGATATTTTGCCTTTTAGGGGAACATAGAGTGCATCACCCTCACTAGAGCTACGACCTAAATCGCTGGGGTCTGAACCCATGTAGTAAGGTTGGAGTTCAAGGGATACCATGCGCCATGGGCTGGGCTGAGCCATAGCTGAGTTAGCCCAGATCATTTGTAAAATCAGTAAGGCACAAGTACTGAGGTACCCTATTTGGTTATACAGCCAACTCCAAGACCGTTGCACAGCCTGGGAGGAAGTGCTATCATTACCAAGCCAAAGTCCGACTCTAGCAAGGTTTGCGGAGTGTTCATTTGGAGTGGGCATAACGCGGTAATTGGGTGGTACCGTGGGCGGTAAAACTGAGGGGGCAACGGTCTCACTTAGTAAATCAGAGGAAAATGGCAAGTATATGGGTAAGTATATTTTAGGCATAACTTCGGTTTTTTGAAAGGGGAGACCGCGGTGAAACCGAGGGTGCAACGATCTTTTTCGGCAACTGGACATGACATTAGGGTAGGAGGGAGACGCCGACAATTTGGCGTATTTTATTTTCAATTTCTTTAGAAATAGAAGGATTTTCAGTTAAGAACTCTCGAGCATTATCCCGACCCTGTCCAATTTTATCGCCTTTATAGGCATACCAAGAACCCGATTTATCGACAACTTTATGTATCACTCCTAGGTCTATAATTTCGCCTTCCCGACTAATGCCCTTGCCAAAAATAATATCAAAATCAGCTGTTTTGAAAGGGGGGGAAACTTTATTTTTGACTACTTTGACTTTGGTTTCGTTACCGATGGACTCTTCGCCTTTTTTTAGGGTACCCGTGCGCCTAATGTCAATACGCACAGAAGCATAAAATTTTAAGGCATTGCCTCCAGTGGTGGTTTCAGGGGAGCCAAACATAACGCCGATTTTCATCCTAATTTGGTTAATAAACACCACCATACTGTTGGATTTTTTAATATTGGCAGTTAGCTTTCTCAAAGCTTGGCTCATCAGTCTGGCTTGTAACCCAGGTAACGAATCTCCCATATCTCCTTCTAATTCGGCTTTGGGGGTGAGTGCGGCTACAGAATCAATGACAATCAAATCTACGGCGCCCGAACGGACTAAGCTATCCACAATCTCCAGTGCTTGTTCTCCTGTATCGGGCTGAGAAATCAATAGTTCTTGAACATTTACTCCCAATTGTTGGGCATACTGGATATCTAAGGCGTGTTCGGCATCGACAAACGCACAGGTGCCATTTTGCTTTTGCATTTCAGCGATTACCTGTAAAGTTAGTGTGGTTTTTCCAGAGGATTCCGGTCCGTAGATCTCAATAACTCGACCTCTTGGCAGACCACCGACTCCTAGAGCAATGTCTAATCCCAAAGACCCTGTTGAAATGACTTGAATATCTTCAAGTTTTTCACCAGCGCCTAGCTTCATAATGGCTCCCTTACCAAATTGCTTTTCAATTTGACTAAGAGCGGCTTGTAAAGCTTTCGCTTTCTCATCTTGTGGTTGTTCGTTCATATAGTGGAATAAAATAATAAGCTGTAACGAATATCGTTGCTATGACGGCATCGCGGTTGGTTCAATGACGGTTCTGGCCTAGTAGCTCGCGTTGGCGAATACATCATTTTATAGGTGCTATAGGTGCGCCGCAATTAAGAAGAACCGCTATTGAGACAACCATTGGATCATTTGAATGAATCTAGGATTCCTTCTTTTTCTAAGGCTTGATAACATCCAGGAGCAGTGGCAACCTGACGGACATACTCCCATAATACGGGAAATTCGGTAGTAGGTATTTTTGCCATAGTGGCCCAACGAGTCAAGGTAAGAGCATAAAAATCAACGGGTCCTGGTTTGTATGGGTGGAAAAACACCTGCCCATTGGCTTGATTGATCTGCACCTTATTTTCAATTTGTACTATAAGCTGTTGATAATCTTGTCTAGCTTTAGCTTTTAGATCAGTTTTCTGAGCGTCTCCATCCACAAATTTTTCGGGACGATAGTAGCGGGTAAAAGTAGGGTGGCAGGTGTTGTTGAACCAAACTAATAATTCAACCAACTTGGCTTTTTTCCAAATATCGTTTGGAAATATTTGGGCGTTTGGGAAATGATGGTCCAAAAACAAAGTAATTGCTACTACTTGAGTGAGTACATCGCTACTGTTTATCACCAACACAGGTACTTGTCCATTAGGATTAAGTTGTTTGAATTCTGGTGAATTTTGTTCATGGTTGCGTAAACTGACCAACTTGAGATTGCAAGGAATTTCAGCGGATTGTAGAATGGCGTGGGGTACCAGTGAACAAGCACCCGGGCTGTAGTATAGATCTAGTTTCATGGTCAGTAAAATGGAAAGGCGAAAGTGGTTCTTCAAGGCTGTTGCACAACCTTGGGTGACCCGTCATCATTACGAGGCTTAAGCTTCGCATACCAGTGGAATTTATAGGGTGGTTACCTAGGAGTGAACTGCATAGCGCTTTGACAATGTACAGAGCTGTAAAATGAGAGGTCATGGTCTTCCTATATTATCGTACGAAATGAGCGAAATTTGTCAAAAAGTGTAGGGTTACATGAATTACGCTCTGGTGTCGCCTAGGTCTCTCTTTTTAAGGCAGTCTAGTCGATGGTGAAACCGACGCTACAAAGGTCTTTGAAAAGTAGTAAAATAAGCTTTCGGATCATCTCTGAAATCCGAACCAGCATTAAGCCGGCATAGCTCAGTTGGTAGAGCAGCGCATTCGTAATGCGAAGGTCGGGGGTTCGACTCCTCTTGCCGGCACCAGCGTCGTACTATTCAAATCTAAGAAAGACTATGGCTCCATCGGCTGGTGCCGCTCGGTGAGCTGTCAAAGTACAAGGCTTGCGTGCACCACGCCACCAGCTTTATCTCCGAAGATGATCATGGTGGGCGCTCCCAGTTTCGCATATTGAGTATATGCGAGCATAGTGGCCAAGGTGTAACCGCGGCACCAGCCGTAGGTGCAAAGGTCTCTTAATCTATGAATACCCATTTTTCTGTCCGCCCATTGAAGGGGAGTAGCTTAATAGTGTGGGGCTTAATCGGTAGTGGAATTGTTGCCGCCGTACATATTGGTAAACTCCCGCCGGCACTCATTGTATTACAAAAAGATTTTGCTTATTCCTTAAAAGAGGCTGGCTTGTTGTTGTCTATCGTCCAATTGGTCGGCATGACATTGGGGTTGGTTTTGGGATTTTTTGTTCAGTACTTAGGGTTAAGAATTGGCCTTTTGCTTGGTTTGGCGGGTCTTGGGGTGGCAAGTTTTGCCGGGGCATTTAGTAGCTCTGGTTGGATGATGTTGCTGTCTAGGGTGGTAGAGGGTATGGGTTTTTTGCTAACAGTAATCTCTATACCCCCTATGATCCGCCATTGGGCACCGCCGGAGAAAGTGCATAGGTTGATGGGGTGGTGGGGTGGATATATGCCCATTGGGACGGCTTTAGCGTATTTTTTTGGTGTATTGGTGGTCAATAGGTATAACTGGCAGATATGGTGGCAGATGAGTTCAGGAATAACATGGGTGTATTTTATTTTTATTCTGAAATTATTACCTGTACATCTTTCAAGCCAATCAACGGTTTTAAGTGTATCTGGTGTCAATGCTCTACGCCAAACCACCCGTGCTTGGGGTCCTTGGTTGTTGGCTGGCATTTTTGCGGTTTACGCTAGTCAATGGTTGATTGTCATTGGATTTTTACCCAAATTAATGACTGAAATGGGGGGAAGTGTTTGGAATGTAGCTATCGCCAGTGCATGGGTAGCATTGGTAAATGTCATAGGTAATGTGTTTTCTGGAGTTATTTTAGAAAAACAGCAAAAATGGCAAGATAACGCTATATCTGCACCGTCGGTATGGAAGTTATGGCTTCATAACCCAGCTCAGGTCATCGTTTTGGGATTCTTAGGAATGATGGTGGGTGGGTTTATCGCCTTTGTCGAGTTGTCTGGTGTACTATTACCTGTTTGGGTAAAGTGGCTGGGATTTGTTGGTTTTTCGGCTTTTGGGGGACTGGTGCCAGCAACGCTTTTTGCCTGCATTAACCATCTTGCACCCCATAAGGATACGGTCTCTATAACAGGTGGCATGATGCAACAAGGTTCCGCGTTCGGTCAATTTTGGGGACCTTTGGTTTCTGCTTGGCTAGCGTCCGTGGCGCATACTTGGAAATATACTTGGGTGATCGTATTTTTGTGTTCTGCATTAGGAATTTATATGGCAAAAATAATGAGTAGGCGATTTTTTAAATAACCCCAAGAAATCTATGTTGAAAATAAAAGATGGTGCAACCGTCTTAATAAAGGTGCCTTCGGTGAAACTCAGGGTGCAACGGTTTGATTAGGGCAGAGTGATCCATTTTAAATCAACCATCCACTTCGCCAAAGTGGGGGCAGGCTCATTGCGTAGGCATAAATCAGCGTAAATGGCCGGCAAAGCGTCTGCACGGTGTTGGTTGATTTTTACGGCACATTCCATCGATTGAATTTGCATTTCAAAGGCCGTGATATTATTTAACATTGAGGTTGTATATTCACTGGGTAAACTGTTCCATTGGTCAATATAAGGCAGATCGTGGTCTGCTATTAAGGCTTTTAGAGCTTGTTCTTTCAATGCGTCGGTGCCAAGTAACCGTAGGCTTACCTTTACTTGTAGAGCAATATAATTCCAAGTGGGGACTCGATTTTTTTGGGTATAGACGACGCGTGGCGACATATAAGCATGGGGTCCTAAAAAAGATACCAAATACGGACGAGCGGCTGAGTTTATCAATGGATTGTGGAGGGCGCAATGACCCAATAAGTAACCCAGCTCTGGGTTATCTTCTGCTCCCAAAAGGCTGTTTTTTTGCCAATGTAGGGGTAAATGGCTGACGATAGGCAATCCTTCTGGATCAATACCTATAACCGTTGCCAACGGATTTTCGCGGATAATGCGTTGTGCCAATAGTGCGTCTGAATTCTGGAATTGTTTTGGAATATACATGGTGCTCTTGGGTTCTATGGATTCTATGAGTTCCTTTATAAGCTTGCTCAACCTCGCAAGACTGTTGCATCATCGGTTTTGCCGATGGGGGCACTACCCAATTATTGCGTTATGTAGTTCATTCCAGATGAATGACTTCGAAAATGAAGCTGGATGCGAACTCCAGCCTTGCCATTGGGTAGCTCGCCCGAGCTTGTGCAAAGGTCTTACCTTTAGAATGATAACTTAAAAGGCTATTCGTGATGAGATTTTCAGCTAAGCCTAAGCTAGAAGGTATGGATAGATGGCTACTTACCTTTTTGGTTATGTTGGGTTTAATCAGCATTGTTAATATGTACACTATTGATTTTACACCCAACCATAGCATATTTTTTAATCATCTGAGAAATATATTGATTGGATTATTGGTATTATTCTTTACCACTCGCATCCCTCCTAACTATGTCGTTCAATTGGCATTGCCGGCGTACGCACTGAGTATTGTTTTATTGGTATTGGTTTATTTTCTGGGTATTACCAAGAAAGGATCGCAACGCTGGTTAAATGTAGGCATTGTTATACAACCTAGTGAACTTTTAAAAATAACCATTCCTTTGGTTTTGGCTTGGTGGTTTTATGTGCGGGGAGAAATGCGTAACTGGTCAGATTATATTGTGCCTTTTATATTCCTGTTAATTCCAGTGGTTATCATAGCCATACAACCGGATTTAGGGACGGCTTTGTTGGTGTTTATCAGTGGATTTATTTTATTTTTCTTTGTTGGATTGTCATGGAAGTATTTTGCCGTCCCTTTGTTTTTATTTTTAATGGTGTTGGGTTATGTTTACTTTGATAGAGAACATCTGTGTGGTGAGGTTGATTGGTGGTTGTTACATGAGTACCAAAAGCATCGAATATGTACTTTATTAGACCCTACGGGAGATCCGTTGGGTAAGGGGTACCACACTATTCAGGGAATGATAGCTGTAGGCTCTGGAGGCATATTGGGTCGTGGTATATTTAATTCTACTCAAGCTAGACTGGAATTTATACCAGAACACACCACTGATTTTGTAGTTGCGGCGTTTGCTGAACAGTTTGGGCTAGTTGGTTGCTTAGTGCTGATTTTTTTGTATGCTGGGTTGTGTTTGCGCGGATTATATTTATCGTTGAAGATGAATATGTTGTACTATAAACTATTGGTGAGTACTTTATCCACCATGCTGTTTATTTATACTTTTATCAATATTGGAATGAATGTAGGAATTTTACCTATTGTAGGTGTGCCGTTGCCATTTTTTAGTTACGGCGGGACCGGGTTGGTTTCTAATTTCTTGGTGTTAGGACTTATTTTGGGAGGGATTCGTTGGGAACGGTTACAAAAAGAGTAGAGCAATTTTGGTAAGACTTTGCCTTTTTGGTGTGCAAAGGTCTATCATTTCCGAAGTTTGTCATCTGGAGTGAAGCATATAACTGCGTTATATGGTATTGCCCACCGTGGCACCAGCCGATGCTGCAACAGTCTTGTTTTAGAGGGTGATAGCAGAGAAACCATAGTCTTTACCCAATGCTGGGTGAGTTTCTAACCTGCCTGACCCACTCATACAGAATGATCCCGCAACTTACGGATACATTTAAGCTAGTTATTTGGCCAAACATTGGAATCGATACTAAGTGATCACAATGAGTTTTAGTGAGGTGGCGTAAACCAGAACCTTCATTGCCTAGAACAAAGGCACTGGGGTGGGTATTAAATTTACACTGATAAATGGATTGCTCGGCTTTTTCAGAACAGCCATAAACCCACACACCATGCTCTTTGAGCTGTTTAATGGATTGTACTAAGTTGGTAACAAAAAAGAGGGTTACCAAAGAGCTTGCGCCTGATGAAACTTTATGTACTGCGGGAGTTAAACCAACGCTCCGGTCTTTAGGTGCGATGACGGCAGATACT
>JASGCH010000049.1 GCA_030054245.1 Gammaproteobacteria bacterium
ATTTGTTCGACTTCTAAGCCTTTTAACAATGGGTTGTCACGCATCCTCTGGAGAATGGTTTGGGGGGTAAATTCACTCTTGGCGATAGGACCTATGATTCCCAGATGGTTGCGCGTGGGTTGTAAAAATATCGGAACAGCACCCGTCATAATCAGGGCGTGAACGATAGATTTATGGCAATTTCGATCGACCACCACCACATCACCGGGTGCTACACAATGATGCCAGACAATTTTATTGCTGGTGCTGGTGCCATTGGTCACAAAAAAACAATAATCTGCATTGAAGATACGGGCGGCGTTTTGTTCTGAGTTACCCACTGGACCCGTATGATCCAACAACTGCCCTAGTTCGTCCACCGCATTACAAACATCAGCCCGCAACATATTTTCACCAAAAAATTGATGAAACATCCGCCCTAAGGGGCTTTTTAAGAAGGCAACCCCTCCAGAATGCCCTGGACAATGCCAAGAATAGGAACTGTTTTCTGCGTAATCCAATAAAGCTTTGAAAAAAGGCGGTTGCAAGCTCTCCAAATACGATTTGGCTTCGCGAATAATATGCTTGGCGACAAAATCTGAGGTATCTTCAAACATGTGGATAAACCCATGTAACTCCCGCAAAATATCATTGGGTAAATGCCTAGAAGTACGGGTTTCCCCATAAATATAAATCGGCACATCAGCGTTTTTAAAGCGCACTTCGCGAATAAATTCTCGCAACTTTAAGACGGCTTTGTCCGATTCTGGGTCAGCGGTGATTTCTTCGTCGTCTATGGACAAAATAAAAGCGCTGGCCATGGATTGTTGTTGGGCAAACTGACTCAGGTCGCCATAAGTGGTGGTCGGCATAATGTCGTAACCTTCTTTTTCAATGGCTTTGGCCAACTCGCGAATCCCGGAACCAGAGGTATTATCCGACTGATAATCTTCGTCTATAATGACTATGGGAAATTTAAATTTCATATTAATTTCTTAGGTATTGATGTTTTTCTTCGGCAAATAGGATTAGTTTACTCACTAAATCCAGTTGTGGTCCTAATTGTGTGGCCAGATGCCACGACCAATGGCTCCACTCTTCCAAGTTTTGGAGGGTCCAAGCGATCGGTTTTGCTACAACAGCTTGGACCCAAGCTGGCACATCCAAAAACTCTGGGCTGAGATGCGCCCTAGGCTTAGGCAAATTCCAAGCAACAAATAGCTGGTAAACAAACTCGCTCGCCCGGGTAAATTGTAAGAAAGCTAATAATTTATCCCAATGTGCTCCATCGTCTTGTGCATATATTTGCCAGACAAAAGGGGAACCCATCCACAGAGCTTGCACCAAAGAATCTTCGCCGCGTATCAAATTAATGTCGCTTTGACGCAAGTGAGCATCAAACGCACTTTGGGTGCACCAATCTAAAAATCGCTTCTCGTAAGATGGAAGCTCTAAACGCACCAAATAACGCAAATGCTCAGAGGGTATCGCTGGGCTAATATGTAATTGGCGGGTGATGAAAGTTTTGAAGCCGTGGGCACCTTGCCTACTCCATGATGGGGACTGGGCCAAATCAATGCCTGACAAAAAAACTGGCAATGCGTAGCAATGATAACACATTAAAAACAGTTTGTCCCATGACTGAGTCGGTTGATCCTTGGCTTGCCACCCGTAGGGTCTTAAAATACCTCCGCTCCCCCTAGCCAATCCGGGGTAATAGTGCCAACGGATTTTACCTTGTGCGGGTCCAGTTTGTATAGGAGACGGTAACCCGTGTAATCGAGGAACATAATCTTCAACGCTAAAATACTCGATGTGGATGTACACCGCCTGAGACAGCCAAGATTGGACACACCAGTCTGGCAATTCACAACCAAAAGTGGTAATGATGACTTCTCCAGGATTTTGGGTACAAAAGTCTCCTAGGGGATAAACCGAGATGCCCGATCCATGCACGCTGGCCAAATCGCCGGGATCCGCCATCCATTCTAGCAGTTTGGGTTGATCAACCCATAAACGAACGGATTTTCCAAGCTGTGCCAATTGTTTGGCCAAACGCCAAGTAAAGCCTAAGTCCCCATAATTGTCGATGATGCGACAAAATAAATCCCAGCGTTGACAAGTCATAAATACCAATAAACCAAGGTTGGTGAGTACGCGTGATGGATTAAAATAGCGCTATCTGCCTAGATTTACTCCATATCAGAGATAAGACTATTGCACCATTTTCGCGGTGGTTTTACCATTTTCCGTTGTCGATATGCCCTACTCTCAAAAATTACTCGATAGTCTAAAAACTCTGCCACGACTACCGGGAGTTTATAGATTTTTATCATCCGAAAACAAGGTATTGTATGTAGGCAAAGCCGTCGATTTGTACAAACGCGTGGGTAGTTATTTTCGCCAACCCGACACGGGCACGCGTATAGGCTATATGGTAACCCAAATCGAGAGTATAGACATCACTGTCGTGCAATCGGAAGCCGAGGCCTTGATTCTGGAATTAAACCTGATCAAAACCCTAAAGCCCAAGTATAACATTTTGTTTCGCGATGACAAATCCTATCCTTATTTGGTCATTAGTAAGCCGGATGGCACGAGCCAAGACAAGGATCAAAAACCACCTTGGACGGCACGCCTAGCTTATTACCGTGGAAGTCTGAATAAAAATTACGAATACTTTGGTCCCTACCCCAACCCATGGGCGGTCAAAGAATCCATAGCTTTGCTACAAAAAGCTTTTCAAATCAGGACCTGCGAAGATACTATTTATTTCAATCGTAGTCGCCCTTGTTTGCTGTATCAAATAAAACGCTGTAGCGCACCTTGCGTTGGGAAGATAGGTGCCAACGAATACGCCCAACAAATCCAACTGGTTAAGCACTTTTTGCAAGGTAAAACCAGTCAAATTTTTAAGACTTTGGAAGACTGCATGACACAACACGCCGAGAACTTAGAATTTGAACAAGCCGCCGTTCTACGCAACCAAATTGTGGCATTGGGAAAAATGTTACACCAGCAAGTACACACCCGAGTACCCGATGTTGATTTAATATCCGTCCATCGTCAAGGGGAAAGCGTCGGTGTCAATTTATCCATGGTGCGCGGGCAAAGGTATTTGGGAGATAAAATGTTTTTTCCACAACAAGCTGAAAAGTCCACCCTAGAAGAAGTATTGTTGGCATTTATATCCCAACACTACGCATACCTTCCCCCACCGACTTGGGTGGTCACGCAACCCGAATTGCCTAATGAATTTGTAGAGCTTATTACCAAATTATCACCTTATCCTTGGACCATCAAACACAAGGTTAATGGGGTATTGCAAAAATGGATGCTCCAAGCCCAAGAAAACACCAAGCTACAATTATCGCGCCATATTTTGACTCAAAGTACCCAAACTGTACGCGAACAAAATTTTTGCGAAATCTTGCAGTGGGCGTCAGATGACGACTTAAAAATCGAGTGCTTTGATATTTCACACAGTTCAGGCGAGGCGACCTACGCCTCTTGCGTAGTCTATGCCCAACATCAATTGCAACCTAAGTTATACCGTCGTTACTCTATAAAAGGCATCACTGGAGGAGATGACTATGCCGCCATGCAACAAGCACTCACCCGACATTATAAAAACTATATCGATGACCCGCAACTTATGCCCCACTTTGTGTTGATTGATGGAGGGGTTGGACAAGTACAAGTAGCTAAAAGGGTATTTGAAGCCTTGGGTTTGGCTACCTCTGTTTTAATGGGTATAGAAAAAGGTGAGCATCGCAAAATAGGCTTGGAAGAATTGGTATTTGCCGATGGTAGGGAAAAACTGGCATTTTCTCCACAAGCACCGGCTCTATTATTCATCGCCGCCATTCGCGATGAAGCCCATAGATTTGCCATTTCAGGTATGCGCCGGGCGCGTAGCCAACAACGCCTAGACGGTGGCCAACTACAAGATATTGTAGGGGTAGGAGCCAAACGCCGAGCCAGTTTAATTCGCCGATTTGGCAGTGTGCGTGGCGTAAAACTCGCCTCGATCGAAGATTTAACCAGTGTCGAGGGTATTTCGCAAGGATTGGCAGAGCAGATTTTTCAGTATTTGCACCCATCCAACGATGAACCAAACTGAGGTCGGTGCTTGGTAAGCTGTCATACCGGTTGTGCAACGGTCTTGTATTGGGTATTGATTTACAGCAAGTCTTCAGGGGTGTGGTATTTGGTGGCCATCTGCCAATCCGGAGCCAACTGATCGCGCGCCGACAATATGGGCGAGTGGGGGTATTGCCAGTCAATGTTTAAGCTACTGTCGTTCCATAAAAGATTTTTTTCAAAAGCGGCAAAACGGTAGGCGGTTAATTTGTAGCTGACCGTGGCATGGGCACTCCGCACAAGGTAACCGTGGGCAAACCCCGGAGGAATCCACAAAGCCTGTGGCGAAGCTTCGGACAATTCGTAACTGGCCCAGCGACCAAAGTGAGGTGACCAAACCCGCATATCCACCACGACATCGATGATCTGCCCCCGTGTTACTCTCAAACATTTTCCTTGAGCCTTAGGGCATTGATAATGTAAACCTCTTAATACACCTTGATAGGAATGGGTTTCTATATCCTGCACCCATTCACCCAGATAGCCAGTCAACTCTCGAAAAGCTGAGAGTTGAAAGCCAATGGTTAATTGCCCTCTATCGTCGCAAAAAACCGGCGTGTCTATGAGCTTAACTTCAGGGAATAGGGTAGGCTTATGGATCATGATTTAGGAGACCTTTGCACCGACGGCTACGCCGCTGGTGCAACAGTCTTACTGATGGCAAAATGTAAGTCAGTCATGGGTTCGATGTTGAATAGCCACCGACGGACTAAAACCCAAATTATTTCTGTAAGCGCTGGGAGCCACAACATTACCGTCATTGAATACTCTGAAATCCGAGCGCATAAACACCCCCGTATGACTATGCCAAAACTCTTTGGTATTAAAAATGTGACTACAAAGGTATTTTGAATCTTTAGCCAATAAAAATTCAGGTTAACATTTATCCAAATCCCCAGACCAAATAAATTTATTAATATAGCTCAACCCAATAGCCGTAAGACTTACCTCACTGAAATAAGTGGGAAGCAAAACTTCTAGAAAGATCGAGCCTAAAGCCATGATGGGTACTGTATGTAAGAAAAATGATATTTTTTCTCCCAAGCTTTGACTCCGGCTACGGTGATGAGTTTTTGGGCGATGGTTTTGATGGTTTGGTGTAATCCAAAGACCTCTGTGTCCATCCCCAAAAAAGTCGCGGCATAAAAATCATCAGCGTTTGATAAAGCCACTTCTAAATCTTCGGGTAGCGTGAACATACACCAAAAAGACTCGACGCGTGCCAATTGGTTTTTCGTCTTTGGGTAATCTGCAACAGATGGTAAATAGGGTACCAAAATACTTTGGGGGTTTAGTAACACGGTAGGGGTTACTAAATTTTGACAACTATAGGCAATGATTTTATCAGCAATGCTTTGTGGATCAGCAAAACTGGTATCAATCACCAAATCGTAGTTGCGTAGTTGACTCAGGTGCACCCTATAAAATTTGTAAAATCGAGCATTTTCTGAGGCTTGGCGTTGCATTAACCCCTGCTCGGCCGTGGCTAAATCGGCGTACGACTCAGTCGAGGTATTCCTCTGAAAAACCCTTTGAGCGGCAATTTTAGACGGACAAGTCAAATAGACTTTAAAAGCCTTGGGTAAAAAATGCCATCCTAAGCGTGCATCCACCACAGTATTCTTTTGTAAATTGAGCCCCAACTCTAAGGTTTTTTGGTCTATTTTTTGGTCAATCGTTTGGTCTAATTCGGCTTGCTGGTTAAGTTGCAAAATACTTATCCCGAGCTCATTGGCCAATTGCCTGAGCAAATGACCGGTTGAATAGTATTCAGCTTGTAAAATGTGAGCTACTTGGCGCGCAACCGTGGTTTTCCCACAGCCAGGTTCTCCAGAAATAGTGATGAGTTGTAAAGACATAAATGTAAAACTGTTGCACCGCGCTGTGTTGCAATCATAAGACTGTAGCCCCCCCCCGCACCGGTTGCACTGCTACATTACTGCGCTATATCCCTCCGTTTGCCAATTGCGCTGTGTACGGTATAGGGTGCAAAGGTCTCTTTATAATGAAACGGCCTTCATGTCGAGGCTTGGGCGGGTGCAACAGTCTTTTAAAGTAAAATACAATAAATCGTCCAGATATTTTAATGCAATTTATGCCTCATTCTCCATCGAATATGTTTCGCTATTTTTTATGGGTGCTGTTTTTTTGGTCGTCGCTTTCTTGGGCCATTCCACCCACCATTTCAGCCAGAGCTTTTTTGGTATGGGATGTAAGTAGCCAGCAAATTTTAGCAGAACAAGCCAGCGACCAACGGGTTGAACCCGCTTCCCTGACCAAACTCATGACGGCTTATCTGGTATTCGATGCTTTGGCCAACCAACGATTGTCTTTGCAAGATGAATTTTCCATCAGCACCCGTGCTTGGAAAATGTTGGGTTCGCGTATGTTCATTGACCCTAAAATGAAGGTTTCCGTTGACGATTTACTCAAAGGAATGATTGTGCAATCTGGTAACGATGCTTCTGTTGCCCTTGCCGAAATTGTCGCTGGCAGTGTTGAAGGATTTGTAGACTTAATGAATATCCAAGCTCAAAAACTGGGCATGAAAAGTACTTCTTATAAAAATCCTGAAGGATTGACACAAACGGGTCACTACACCACCGCTCAGGATTTAGCGATTTTGGTCAACCATTTGATTACGACCTTTCCGCAGTACTTGCCCTATTATGCCATCAAAAATTATCACTACCCGGGAACGCCTTTGGCTAATGATAGAAATCGTAATTTATTGCTATTTCGCGATCCAACTGTCGATGGATTAAAAACCGGATATACCGAAAATGCCGGCTACTGTATGATCGCCACGGCCAGCAAACCCATAACGACAGGGCTTGCACGCCGTTTGGTCGCCATAGTCTTAGGAGCTCAAAGCGAAGAAAGTCGAGCACAAGAGGCACAAAAATTGCTTAACTGGGGGTTTACCGCGTTTGATTTGATTGCCCTGACAGAATCTGGAAAGTCTCTAGAACAAGTTGAAGTGTGGAAAGGTCAGATAGATACCCTCAAATTAGGAGCGACGAAGGCGCATTATTTGGCAGTTGCCAAAGGTGAAAAAGTAAGTATGCGGGCGGAATACTATAAACCTTTGATCGCGCCGTTTACCAGCGGTCAAGTGGTTGGTAAAATGTTGGTTTCAGTGGATCAGAAACTGACTCGCGAATTGCCATTGGTGGCACTCGACGAAATACCCTTGGCCAATTGGTTTAAGCGCAATTGGCATACGATAAGGCTTTGGTGGAGCAGTTAAGGTTTAGACGGTTACAGACGGTTTCACTGAAGGGAACAGGGTTTTTTAAGTTCAAAATATATGACAACCAGTAATTGGGTAATCGGCGGCTTGCTTCTGAGTGTTATCGTGGTCTTATTTTATGGTCTGGTGGCGTTGTTAAAAGGGCGACAACCTCAGCGGCTGGTGCGTTCATTGACTGTACGCATAGGATTGTCGGTGTTTTTGTTTGTGTTGCTGGTGCTAGGTTGGAAATTGGGACTATGGACACCCAAGACTCCGGCATTCGAGAGTGTGTCGGTAGCTGTTCCAAGCCCTTGGTTAACAAGTGCTGGTCTTGTGAACCATCCATGGGAGGCATAAGGTTTATGAAAATTCCAACCAAGCTACTGGTTTGGTGTACCTTTATGGTCGTGGAAATAATTTTGCTAAAGCTAGGTTTTTGGCAATATGCTCGTTATATAGAAAAAAATCAACAGTTGATCCTTTATCAATCGGCACAAAATTTACCCACCTTAACCAGCTTTGCCAATGTAACCGTAGAGAATTTGACATTCTATAGAAAAATAGCCGTATCGGGTCAATGGTTAACCGATTATTCATTTTATGTTGCCCATAAAATCAACCACAAACGCTTGGGTTTTTGGGTTTATACCCCCCTAAAAGTTGGACCCCACACTATTTTAGTACAGCATGGCTGGGTTTCGGTAGCCGATCACGATGTCAATCAACCAGCTCAGGTCGAAATCACCTCTCTACCCCATCAGTGGATAGGTGAAATTATCCCGCCCCCCCGTTCACAAACCCCCACCCAACTAACTAAAATAGGC
>JASGCH010000050.1 GCA_030054245.1 Gammaproteobacteria bacterium
CTGGTATCCCAAAATTGATTTTCTAATAGGTCCATTTCTATACCTAAGTGGCCGCATAGATTGAGGTATGAATAAGCGTTCTGATGGTAACGAATGGCAAAGGCCCGAGTAACTAAGCCATTATAGAGGACATCGTAAGGCACAGCAACGGATTTTTCAACCAAATCTGTACTAAAACATAAAAAAACGGTTTCAGGCATGAGGTAACAACCACTCGTGTAAACTAGCTACCGTGGTAGCCACAAAGATAGGCTGGGTTATCACCAGCTCTGAGTGTAAATGAGCACCATAGCTTACTCCAACAGCGGCACAGTTGGCTTGATGCGCCATTTCTATATCAAAAGTGGTATCGCCTATCATCAAGGTTTTGGTAGACATAACCTGTGATTCTTGCAGGATTTCATTGAGCATTTGGGGATGGGGTTTACTTTTGGTTTCATCTGCGGTGCGCGTGTAATCAAAATACTGTGCTAAATTACATTGCTTCAGAGCTAAGTCTAACCCTTGACGAGTCTTGCCGGTAGCTATAGCCAATTGGTAGCCAGCAGATTTTAAGGCTATTAAAAGCTCTAATATGCCATCGAATAAGGCATTTTGGTGGTAGTCCTGACGATAATGATGTTGGAATTGTTTGGCTAACTCTGGGTATAAATGCGGAGGCATTTCTGGAGTTAAGTAGCGTACAGCAGAGCTTAGGCTTAAGCCAATGACCTGGGAAATCGGTTGATCTTTAGGTAAGGGGTAGTTCAGGTCATGGAAGGCCATCGTGATGCAATGTGACAATGTACCGATGGAGTTAAATAAGGTACCATCCCAATCAAAGGTAATCAGCTCGTAGTTCATTGGCAATATCAGGTGTGTTAGGTGGGTAAGTTTTTAAGAAGCTTCTAAAGGCTGGGTGTATGGGGGCAGTTAATTGCACATTTTTTTGGTCTAAGGGGTGACTAAGCGAAAGTTTCCAAGCATGTAATAGTAAAGCCGAATGTCCTTGAGAGGCTAGTCGTTTGTTAAGTGCAAACGATCCGTATTTTTCATCGCCAATGATGGGAAACCCATAGTGGGCTAAGTGTACGCGAATTTGGTGGGTGTGTCCGGTATGAATTTTTAATTCCAGCAATGAAAAATCCATTAAATATTGTACTTGAATGACTTCAGTCAAGGTCAAAACGCCTTGACCTGGAGGTACTACTTGGACGACCATTTGATTTTCTTTAGTGGGTCCAACGACCCGGGTTTTTTTTAAGGAGAGTTCTAAATGCCTAAGGTCTTGGGGCCACAGTCCACTGACGATGGCTAAATAGTGCTTACCCATGGTGCGCTTTCTGAGTTGCTCTTGTAATGCTCTTAAAGCACTTCTTTTTTTAGCCACTAGAAGTAAGCCGGAAGTACTTTTATCAATTCTATGGACTAAGGATAAATCACTATTTGGATATTGAGATCGTAGTAATTCAATGACACCAAAACTAACACCACTACCGCCATGTACAGCCAAATCGTTGGGTTTATTAACCGCCATCAGGTAATTATCTTCGAACAATAAGGAGAGTTTAATTTTAGGGACATGGTGGTCAGTATGAGATGAAGCCGTGCGCAAAGGAGGGATGCGGAGTATATCGCCGGTTACTAAATGATAATAGGGGCTAACTCGGCCCTTATTGACTCTTAATTCACCGGTTCTAATAATTTTGTAAAAGTGGTTTTTGGGAACCCCCTTAAAGTAGCTGACCAGAAAATTATCGATTCTTTGATGGTGGTGGGCTTCTGGGATAGATAAATTAATTATAGGCATAAAAAAAGTTATAATGGGTGATGTATTGGAGAGAGAAGCGATGGTTCGCACAGACCGTTGCGCCCTCGGTTTCACCGAGACCTACACCGGTCTTGTAATTATGATGGCTTGCCCTAGGTTGTGCAAACCATCTTAAGATTGTAATCGAGGGAGTTGGTAACACCCATGTAAGAAGAGTAAGGTGTCCAGCTTTTTTGACGGGTTATTTCATAGAGCTCGTAGAGGGTTACGGGAGACCTCTATTCGAGAACAAGGGCAGGACTACTGCATGGGTGCACTTGGTGTACCGTGCCTCATCGTTGCAGGGCTTTCCTTGCACAATAGTGGGATTTACTGGTTGGTCACTTACTGCGTTTTGCACTTCTCACAGCCGAGGTTGGGCTGTTCGGGTCGCAGTAAAGCCAGTGTGCAACCGGCTTGAACCAAGGATTTTCTTAGAACTAGGAAAAATTTTATAACTAACGATTGTACTTAAGCAAGTAGTTTGAAAAATAAATGGTGTTTTTAATCTATATTGAAAGTAAATTTTGAGGTGGCTAATGAAAGCCCAACCATAAAATCTGGATATAAATATATGAAAATAATTTTGACACTAACGCAGGGAACCCGTATTCTGTAACCCATACACTGAAGTGGCTAAAATTTAACTTTGGTGATGTGTAGGGTATAGGATGTACTGCCACGAGGATGTCTTTTTTATGGATAAAAAAGAAATTTTAAAAATCAAACTACTCGGCATAATGATAAAATCGGCCAATTATTTTTCAATAAGATTGAAAAATAACGCAGCTAATAAGGAGTAGCGCATGAAAAAAATGTTGATTAACGCCACCCAAAATGAAGAAAGAAGGTTGGCTATCATAGAAGGTAACAAATTACTGGACTATGAAGTGGAAGTAAATGGCCGAGAACTTAGGAAGGGAAGCATTTACAAAAGCAAAATTATTCGCCTTGAACCGTCGCTCGATGCTTGTTTTGTTGACTATGGCGTCGGAAAAAATGGTTTTTTGCCCTTTAAAGAAGTGGCAAAAATGTATTATAAAAGCGAGTCTTCGACTTCTACGCAAGCACTAAAAATCCAAGAAGCACTGACTGAAGGACAAGAGTTGATCGTACAGGTAGAAAAGGATGAGCGGGGTAAAAAGGGTGCCGCACTGACTACTTTTATTTCGTTGGCGGGTCGATATGTGGTACTGATGCCCAATAACCCTAAAGGCAGTGGTGTCAGTAGAAAGATCGAGGGTGATGAACGAAAAGATGTCAAGGAGGTGGTTGAAAATCTGAATTATCCTGAAGGAATGTCGATTATTGTTCGCACTGCTAGCTCAGGTCGCTCGGAAACTGAATTGCAAGAGGATATCAATTATTTGGTGAAACTTTGGTCTGAGATTAAGCAATCGGCCTCTGAAAACCTAGGTGCATTTCTGATTTTTCAGGAGTCTGATTTGGTTATTCGTGCTATTCGGGATTACTTTGAGCCAAGTATCGAAGAGATATTAATAGATTCCGACGAAGTTTTCCAGAGGTTGAAAAAATTTGTCAAGAAGATCGTTCCCGAATTTGAAAATAGGGTGATTTTTTACCAAAACGATTTGCCGTTGTTTAGCCGCTATCAGGTTGAATCTCAAGTTGAAACGGCGTATAAGCGGGAAGTGAAGCTACCCAGTGGTGGTTCTATTGTGATTGATATTACCGAAGCTTTGGTCGCTATAGATGTTAATTCCGCGCGTGCTATTAAGGGGGGAGATATTGAAGAAACCGCGACGCAAACCAACTTGGAAGCCGCAGAGGAAGTATGCCGACAAATCATATTGCGAGATTTGGGTGGGTTGATTGTCGTGGACTTTATCGATATGGATAAAAAAGCCAACCGCGTAGAGGTCGAGAACCGAATGCGGGAAGGTATGAAAAATGATAAGGCTCGATTCCAAATGAATAACTTGAGTAGATTTGGATTGTTAGAGATGAGCCGACAAAGGCTACGGCCCCATTTGACGGAGGGTATGAGTAGCAATTGTTCACATTGTGGAGGAACAGGTAGGGTCGTTGATGTGCAGAGTTTTGCATTACAAATGCTTAGAATACTTCAACAATACGCGGTGCATGATAATGTAGAAGTTATTCGACTCAAAGTACCTGTAAAGGTAGCGACCTTTTTATTTAACGAAAAAAGGCAGCAGATTATCGACCTTGAGCTTCGGCAAAAAATTCAAATAAAAATTGTTCCCGATAAAGATTTATCGCCACCTAACTATTTGGTGGACAAGCTCAGCATGGACGACAAGCTCAGTGTAGATGAAATGCTGGAGCTAGAAAGCGGCAGAGTCCAATCTCAACCTGAGACCGAGAAACAACACCGTCGAGACTTTAATGGAGATCGTCGGTCGCATAGTGCTAGACCCGATGTACCTCCAGTAGCTTTAATCCAGAATAAGGTGGAAGCAGATCGTGTGCCTGATAAAAGCATGACGGTCGAACCAAAATCTTCTCTGAGTGGTTGGTTTCGATTTCTAAAATCTTTATTTTCTCATTCAGATGAAAATCAGAGTAATGCGGGCACAAAGCGTGCGGCAACGAAAAATAATGTAGATAAACCAAATACTTCGACCATACCTGTTACACCACCGGTGGCTACCCATCTTACCACTGCGAACGAGAGCAATTCATCTGAGGTGGCTCCTACCAACAAACCAAAGAGCTACAAGGTGGTTTCAGGAAAATCTGAAATGAAAGGTGCTTCAGATGACAAGCATAAGATGGTAGCATCGAGTAGCAAGTCGACTAAGCCAGTTCCTGTGGATAAAGATGCCAAGGCAAAGTACCCGGTAAACAAGAGAAGGAATGACGCCATACAAGCTAAGCCAGTGTCTATAGCGGTAAACCCTAGGGACTTGGAAGAAGGGGGGAAACTTCCTAAGCCGGTCAGTAGCGAGAGTTCGAGTTATCAACCCGTTAAAAATCATCTAGATGTTAAATTATCAAACCAAGAATTAAAAGTGGGCGTTCGAAAAGAGTTACACCCTAAGAAACCCGTCTTATTTGAAGATGAGGTGCAGTCTATTTTATCTAACAGTAAACTTGAATTGGTGCAGACCAATCGCGAAAAATATGATAAAATACAAATACTTATTCGTATGCAACTAGCGGAAGTGCATTATCCACCTGCTAGGCCCCAAAGAACCCAAGTTTCATCGGAACCCTTGGTTTTGGTGGAAACCAAAACTGCGCTAAACTATATGATGAATTAGTGGGTTAAGCTAGGTTTTTATGGGGCATTTATAGAGCAGTTATGGGGAGGTGGGCAGTATTTTTGGTATAAAGGGCTAATCATTTGGAGTGTATGCAAGCAGAAGATCAAAAAAGAGCATGGGTGCGCACCGTCTTTGACGCCGTGGCAGATAATTATGATCTGATGAACGATGTGATGTCATTAGGGCTACATAGATGGTGGAAAACTTATATGGTCAAAATGGCTGACATCCAATTAGGGCAAAATATTTTGGATGTAGCCAGTGGTACTGGAGATATCGTTAGCAAAATAGCCAGAAAAATCGGGTCTAGCGGTATGATGGTGCAAACCGATATCAACGAAGAAATGTTGCGCCGAGGGCGTGATCGATTGATCAATGAAGGCATTTTAGTACCCTCTGTTTTGTGCGATGCCGAGTATTTGCCATTTGCAGATGGCATTTTTGACAAAGTATTTATAGCCTTTGGTTTACGCAATGTCAGTAATAAACCAGCCGCTATCCAAGAAATGTATCGAGTTCTGGCATCTCATGGAAGGCTATATGTATTAGAATTTTCTAAGGTTATACCGCCACTAAAAGCGAGTTATGATAAATATCTGGATTTTGTTTTGCCTTGGTTGGGGGATAAGGTCGCCCATAATAGGGCTAGTTACGAATACCTAGCAAGCTCAATTCATCAGCACCCAGATCAACAAACTTTAAAGGCTATGATTCTGGAAGGTGGATTCTCGCAGGTAGATTATCATAATTTAAGTGGGGGGATTGTTGCACTTCATATTGGCTATAAGTCCTAAAGTCCACCCTTGCGGTGGCCTAAAATGATACCCAACATGAAATTAAAAACGCTGAGGATGGATGGTAGGGGCGCCCCTACCTGTTGCACCATCGGCTGGTGCAATAGTCTTTAGGATTTCCTTAGATATCTGGTAACGCGCATCGCTGGCTAGCGGGTTAGTCGGTTTCTTATGGGCAAATAACCTGTGAAACCTGTGTAACCTAGCGGATTGGTCTGTTTGCACTTCGAGGCGGGTTAACTGCTCCAATAAACTATCCAAAATGTGGGGTTGATTGCAGATTAATAAAATATCACAACCCGCCGCTATAGACATTTGGCAGGCTTGGAAGTAGGTAAGTTCCTTATAGTCAACTACTCTGGCGGCATACATTGACAAATCATCGCTAAAAATACAACTATCGATCCTCAATTGACGGCGAAGGATTGTTTGTAGCCACATAGAAGAGTAGCAAACTGCTAATTTATCAACTTTGGGGTAAATGATATGAGCCGTCATAAGGCTGTCCCAGCCACCGAGGACGGATGTGTAGGGGAGTATGTCGTGGGTTAAAATTTCTTCAAGCTCTCTTGGGTCTATGGGCAAATCAGTATGTGAATCTTGAGTCACAAAACCATGCCCTGGAAAGTGCTTTAGGCAATGTGAGATGCCAGCTTGTTGTAAGCCAGTGGTTAGTGCAAAACACAAGCGAGTAACTATATGAGGAGATTTGTGAAACGACCTAGAGCCAATGATCTCGCTTTTTTGATAATTTAGATCTACTACTGGAGTAAAACTAAAATCAATACCCACTTCACCGAGCTCCCGACCGATTAGGTAACCAGACGCATAAGCTAATTGCAATCCGGCAATTTCGTTTTGCTCATAAACTTTACCAATCGATTGAAAGCTAGGTAATTCGGTAAAGGTATCCCCTTTTAATCTTTGCACTTTACCACCTTCTTGATCAATACAAATCAAGATATTAGGATTTATTTCTTTAATTTCTTGACAAAGTTTGGTTATCTGTAATGTATTCTGGTAGTTGCGGGTAAATAAGATAATTCCAGCCGTTAAAGGATGAGATAGGCGCTTTTTTTCTAGGGTAGTCAGTTGATAGCCCATCAGATCCCAGATGATTAATTTTTCCATTTTACAAGTTAGTCCCATTCTGCCAGAGCGTAAGATAATACATAATTTTTTTCATCACTTAAACTGATATGAAGCATGAGGTTTTTTTGTGCACACCAGTGGTGTAACTCTCGGTAAATACATACTTCAGGTTTTCCAAATTCGGTAGTGAGAATAGCACAGTTTTGCCATGTAAAGGGGTGTCTGATTCCTAATCCTAGAGCTTTGCTTAAAGATTCTTTAGCAGAAAACCGGCTAGCCAGATAAGTTATTTTTCTTTTATAGCTCATAGCCATAAAAATATGTATCTCTGCCGGAGTTAATATCCGTTGACTCAAGCGGTGACCAAATCGATGCCAAGCAGTTTCTATCCGATAAATTTCACAAATATCTGTGCCAACTCCATAAATCTTAGGCATAATAGTTCTCAAGTAGGTTGGTTTTGCGAGTATTTCCAAAGGAGATTTTAAGCCTGAGCTATTTATTGTTTGCTAGTATACAAACAAATAGCGCTGGCACTGGCTACATTGAGCGATTCTATGTTAGAGGATATGGGAATATGTACTCGCGTTGAATGTTCTAAGAGATACCCATTTTGGACACCAAATCCTTCATTTCCAAATATCCAAGTGGTATTGGGAGGGAAAATGTGATTGCGGTATAAATGATCTAAACTAACTCCTTGATGGGCATCAGCCACAAACAATGGCATTTTAGCGTTAATCACTTGATATAAATCTATATTTTCAATAATATGCAGTGAAAATTGAGCTCCCATGCCCGCCCTTAAGCTTTTAGATCCCCAGAGTGAGGCACCGCCTTCAATGGAAATAACTTGTTGATAACCAAAGGCAATACAATTCCTTAGAATAGCTCCCGCATTTAAAGGGTTTTGTACATTGTTGAGAATGACCGTTGGTAATTTTGGATTTAGTGCGCCTAACTCGGGTAAACTAATTATCAGGCCAATTTGATCGCCTGATGACAGCGATGAAAGGTGTTTATACATTGATTTATTTAAACAAATTTTTTTTATGGTAGGGGGTATGTATAATTCCGGTAACCATTCAACATACTCTTCTGTGTATATACAATAATGGGCTGTTATATTTGATTTAATTGCACTTTTACATAAATTTAGCCCTTCTACCCAAATAAGTTTTGAATTTTTGTAAGATGCGGTGGTTTGTTGACTTAATTCCACGAATTTTTTAAATAACGG
>JASGCH010000051.1 GCA_030054245.1 Gammaproteobacteria bacterium
AACCGAGAGTGCAACAGTCTTTAGTTTAACCCCATTTTAAGTATTCTTTTAAGTATCAACTCTTATCAAGGTAAAATTACCACAGTACAAGTCCTTGGTCACAGCGCGTCCGAGCTACCCTATAAGGCTTAGTCGCAGGAGATGGGGAGGTGGGTAGAGGGGGACGGCCTGAGCCAGACCGTCTGGTTTTTGAGGGTCGGTGGGTTTTTCGCCACGACCTGAAACTCAGGCTAACGCCTGTAAAATGCGCTGGTTAACTTCTTGAACCTCACCCATGCCGTCGATGGCTAGGTATTTGACGGCAGGGGCTAGGTTTTGATAAAATGCGATCAGAGGGCTGGTTTGTTCTTGGTAAACTTGCAACCTTTTGATAACCGTGCCTTCTTCATCATCGACTCTATGCACCAAAGGTTCTTGGGTGAGATCGTCAAGATTAGCTACTTTAGGTGGATTAAATTCGAGGTGGTAAGTACGACCGCTGGCTAAGTGTACGCGTCTGCCTGTCAGACGGCGGATGATCAACTCGTGAGGGACAACTATATCTAAGACAAAGTCAGGGGAAATTTTGGCCGCCAAAAGAGCTTGTGCCTGAGGCAGGGTTCTAGGAAAGCCATCAAACAGAAACCCTTGCTGTGCATCTGGTTGTTGCAAGCGATCTAAAATAATCTGCATGATCAGATCATCCCCTACCAAAACACCGCTGTCCATAGTACTTTTCACTTGTAACCCTAAAGCACTACCTTGTTTTACCGCTTGCCTCAACATATCACCGGTAGAAATATGAGGAATTTCCCAGTGTTGGCTGATAACTTGGGCTTGCGTCCCTTTACCAGCACCGGGCGCGCCGAGTAGAATTATACGCATATTCGATTGGTAATTAAATGACAATATGGAGTAGTTGGGTAAGTGCAATTATAACACTTTGCCACGCTGGTTCATCGTGCCGGTTCAACCATAAGCCAGCACTGGCGACTTGGGGCTGGTGTTTCCACACGGGGTGGGTGGGTGCCCATAAAATATCATAAAGTTGCCAAAATTGTATTAAAATACCAACTATATTTTTCACACACCCTTACTATGGATGCCCCGCTACTCTATGAAGAACGCGCCTCTGTTGCCGTAATCACCTTGAACCGACCGGCAAGTTTGAATAGCCTGAATGCTGATATGCACCGATTGTTGCAAGAAGCATTGCAAAAAATAAGGCATAATCACCACCTTCGGTGCTGTGTCATTACAGGTCAGGGACGGGGGTTTTGTGCGGGTGCAGATTTGGCCGGATTTGACCTGAATCAGCCTCTTTTGGCTAATCCGGCACCCGTTATAGATCAGTTGTTTAACCCTACTATTCGTAGCTTGCAAGCTTTACCGGTACCGACCATAGCCGCCGTAAACGGTATTGCCGCTGGGGCTGGGGTTTCTTTGTTAATGGCTTGTGATATAGCCATCGCCGCACCTAGTGCGTCTTTTATCCAGGCTTTTAGCAAAATTGGTTTGGTGCCAGACGCTGGCGGGAGTTGGTGGTTGGTAGAAAGGTTGGGGCTGGCCCGGGCTTTAGCTTTGGCAATGACGGGGGATAAATTAACCGCCGAAAAAGCCCAACAATGGGGTTTAATCTGGGAAGTTGCCGAAGATTGTTTACAAACCAGTTTAACCTTGGCGGAAAAATTGAGTAAAATGCCCACCAAGGCGCTGGTCGCCACCCGTCATTTGTTAAGAGATGCCTCTACTCGTAGCTTAGATCAACATTTAGAAATGGAAAAACTCACTCAAGGTGATTTAGGGCGCGGTGCAGATTATTTTGAAGGAGTCCAGGCATTTTTAGACAAACGCCCCGCCCACTTTACGGATCGATAGCTATTTGTATGCCAATTAAAAAGCCAGAAAATACTTTGTCAGCTCTGCAAGTCGCTGACAAAGTAGGAAAAGCCATGTTTGACGCCGACACCGCCTCACGCTTGACTTTGGGGATGCAGTTATTGTCGTGTACCCCTGGTCAAGCGCGCGTGGCGCTGAAGGTGACCTCCATCCACCTGAATGGGCATGGCATTTGCCATGGTGGGTTTATTTTTACTTTGGCAGATACAGCCTTTGCCCTTGCCTGCAATAGCTACAATAAAAACGCTGTAGCCGCCAGTTGCTCTATTGAGTTTTTACGCCCAGCACAAGTTGGCGATGTGTTGACAGCTGAAGCCTTGGAGCAGGCAGTACTGGGCAAACAAGGCGTTTATGATATCAAGGTGTATAAGCAAAACTTTGAATTGGTGGCATTATTTCGTGGAAAAAGTGTGTATATACCAGGGCAAATGGTTGACTTAGAAACAGATTAGCAGAACCACCCTACCAGCAGGGGCTTTGTAGGCTTGCTGGCTTAATATCCCCTAAAACATCATGGACCATAGCTTTCCTTTAGAACCCATAGAATTAGCCAGTCAGGATGAATTGCAACACCTGCAATTGCAAAGGTTGCAACAGACTCTGCAACACGCTTACGCGCACAGCCCGGTCTATCGCCAAAAATTTACCAAACATGGAGTGCATCCAGCGGATTGTAAACAATTATCTGATTTACAACATTTTCCCTATACGACGAAAGAGGATTTACGCAATCACTATCCTTTTGGAATGCTGGCCGTGCCACGGGAGCAGGTGCGACGCATTCACGCCTCGAGTGGGACGACTGGCAAACCCACTGTAGTGGCTTATACCGCCGCCGACCTAGAGGTGTGGGCAACGGTGATGGCTCGCAGTATTCGGGCCGCCGGTGCCAGACCCGGTGAGTTGGTGCACATCAGTTATGGTTATGGCTTGTTTACGGGGGGCTTGGGTGCCCATTATGGTGCTGAAAAATTGGGGTTAACGGTGGTGCCGTTTGGTGGTGGTCAAACCGAAAAACAAGTGCAATTAATTTTGGATTTTCAGCCACAAATCATTATGGTTACGCCCAGTTATATGTTGGCATTGGCCGACGAATTGGCGAAACAAGCGGGGAGTGCCAAAGGGAGTAGTTTACGCTTAGGGATTTTGGGTGCAGAACCGTGGACTGAACGCTTGCGATCCACTATTGAAACCTACACCGGTATTCAAGCGATGGATATTTATGGGTTAAGTGAAATAATAGGACCGGGAGTGGCTTGTGAATGCGCCGAAACACAAGATGGACCAACCATTTGGGAAGATCATTTTTATCCTGAAATTATTCACCCCCATACTTTGCAAGTATTACCCGATGGCTGTTTTGGCGAATTGGTATTTACTTCTTTGACCAAACAGGCTCTGCCCATCATTCGCTACCGTACGCGCGACTTAAGCCAATTACTGCCGGGGAGTGCCCGCACCATGCGCCGTATGGCCAAAATTACTGGAAGAAGCGATGATATGATGATAGTCCGTGGGGTCAATGTGTTTCCTTCGCAGATTGAAGAGCTTATTTTACAACATCCGAAGTTAACCCCTTATTATTTATGTATCTTATCCACCGATGGGCATTTGGACACCTTAACCGTGGCCATAGAGGTGTCCGCAGGTTGTGCGCCTCATGATCCTGAGGTTGAAAAAGCTTCGGAGAGTTTAAAACATCAAGTAAAAACCTATATTGGCACCAGTATTCAAGTGGAAGTGCGTCCTCCAGGTAGTATCGAAAGAAGTCTAGGTAAAGCCAAACGGGTGTTGGATTTGCGTTCCAAAAATTAAATCAAAATTTGTATGCAGTGGTCGTGGTATTATTGGGCTTCACCTAAAAATTTTCTGGCTTTAGCACAATCTTGGGTTGGTATTTTTGCTTGGATGGCGGTGATAACGGGTGCCTTGGGTTTGTGGTTTGGTTTGGTCGTGGCTCCAGTGGATGTTCAGCAGGGGGAAGTGTATCGCATCATCTATTGGCATGTCCCCGCGTCATGGATGTCTATGCTCATCTATGTGATGATGGCTTTTTGGAGCATTATTTTATTGGCGTTTCGCACCAAAATGGCTGGGGTTTTGGTGCGTTCCCTAGCGCCTACGGGTGCTTTTATGACCTTAATTTCTTTGGTATCTGGAGCTTTATGGGGCGTACCAACTTGGGGCACTTGGTGGGTTTGGGATGCTCGTTTGACCTCCCAGTTGATTTTGCTTTTTTTATATGGTGGTTACTTGGCATTAACCCAAAGCATTACCGACACCCAACGCGCCGACCAAGCTGGTGCTTTATTGTCGATAGTCGGTGTGATTAACATACCCATCATTTATTTTTCAGTGGTGTGGTGGAATACCCTACATCAAGGACCCTCCATTCGTGTGGGTCAATCCGTGAGCATTGATAGTTCCATGTTATGGGGTTTAGGCTTGATGACGGTGGCTTTTTGGACTTATACACTGGCTTGTGTGTTGCATAGGGCGGGCACAATCGTTAAAAGCAGATATCTTTGACAACCGACGAAAAATGGCGATGTGTTTTGCGTTTCTCGCTCTTTGCCTATTACAAAAACAGTCTTTATGAAAGGTTTATGCTTTTTTTAAAATGGAGTTTAATTTTTACAGGCTTGGTTTTGGGTGTAGAAGTTTGTAGTTTATGGCTTGCTCGTAGAAAATTACGCACGCGGTCATTGGATGAGTAGCTGATGGGACCGACGCCCATTATCCGCAGACCATGCGGATCTGGCGGCGGATCATGTTAAAATAGCTCTTTTAGCTAAAATCGTTATTTTGAGGGCAAGTTTATGAAAGCAAGACACCGGCGGTTTGCGTGGATTTTGGCTGGTATTTTGGTATTGGCTTTAGCGGCGTGGTTTGTCTTACAAGCATTTAGGGAGAATTTGGTGTTCTACTTTACGCCAACCGAGTTGGCGGAAGGCAAGGCACCTTCACACAAATCGGTGAGAGTAGGTGGGTTGGTAGAAGGGGGGAGTGTGCAAAAAACCGCCAATCAAATTCATTTTAACATCACCGACACGCATCGAAGTGTGCGCGTCCAATATGTCGGACTATTACCTGATTTATTTAGAGAAAACAAAGGTGTAGTTGCGCAAGGTAAAATGGCAACCGATGGGGTATTTAGGGCTACTGAAGTGTTGGCTAAACACGATGAAAATTATATGCCGGCGGAAGTATCTGATGCCATTAAAAAAGCCAATCAGTGGAAATCTAATCCTTCGAAACCCTAAAATCACCGCGGTGGTGCAACAGTCTTGTCTTTGTTATGTAACCCATGAGCATCCATGAAAAAATTTTGCACTCAACTATCGGCTAACCAACCTGAATTTCAAGACAATAAAGAGTATATGTTGGCTTTATTGGCACAAATTGAGACTTATCAACAAAGGTCCCAGGCCAAATCGGCTTTGTCTTTAGAGCGATTTCAATCCCGCGGACAAATGCTTCCAAGACAAAGATTGGCTCAATTGTTGGACCCCGGTGGTCCATTCTTAGAACTATGCCCGTTGGCTGGCTTAGGGCTTGATCAGGCTGATTTGCATAAAAGCGTGCCCGGTGGTGGAGTTATCGGGGGGATAGGTTGTATAGAAACCATTCCCTGTATGATTTTGGTCTCAGACTCAGGCATTGATGCTGGGGCTTTGCAACCCAAAGGTCTTGAAAAAGTTTTGAGATTACAACAAATTGCTTTGGAAAATAAGTTACCTTATGTGCAATTGGTAGAGAGTGCCGGGGCGAACCTCATGAATTATCAGGTTGAGCATTTTATTCATGGCGGGACAACTTTTTACAATTTGGCGAAGCTCTCAGCCCAAGGGCTACCGGTGATAACGGTAACCCACGGTTCTTCAACCGCCGGTGGGGCTTATCAAACGGGCTTGTCGGATTATATCATCATGGTGCGTGACCGTACCCGGGCTTTTTTGGCGGGACCTCCTTTACTCAAGGCGGCGACTGGAGAAATCGCGCATGAAGAAGAGTTGGGTGGAGCAAAAATGCATTGCTACACTTCTGGATTAGGAGATTTTTTGGCTGAAAATGATGGTGAGGCTATTGTCATGGCACGCAAAATTGTCAAACAAGTAGGTGCTCATTTTACCCATACTCCCAATACCAAAAGTTACCAACCACCCCCTTACGATGTGGATGATTTATTGGGTATTATGCCTATAGACTATAAACGCCCCGTGGACATGTTAGAAGTTATCGCGCGCTTGGTTGACGCCGATAGTATAATGCCATTTGCCGAAAATTATGGTGCTGAGACCCTGTGTATTTTTGCCCACCTTGAAGCTTGGCCTATTGGGATCATCACCAACAATGGACCTATAGATTCTGAGGGAGCAAACAAAGCCACCCATTTTATTCAAGCCTGTTGCCAATCATCTATACCCATTATTTACCTCAACAACACCACTGGGTTTTTAGTGGGCAAACAGGTCGAGCAACAAGGGATTATCAAGCACGGCTCTAAAATGATTCAGGCTGTAACCAATGCTCAAGTACCTCAAATTACCCTTTATTGCGGCGCTTCGTTTGGTGCTGGTAATTATGGTATGTGTGGTCGTGGGTTTTCTCCGCGTTTTTGCTTTTCTTGGCCAAATGCCAAAACCGCGGTGATGGGAGGGCAACAAGCCGCCCAAACCATGGCCATGGTTACGAGTATGAGTTATCAGCGTCGTGGACTGGAGTTGCCAAAGGAACAAATCGACGCACTACAAGCTAAAATCATTCAACAGTTTGAGCACCAAATGCCGTCTTGGTACACCAGTGCTCGGTTATTAGACGATGGGGTGATAGACCCTAGAGACACACGCTCGGTGCTCGCTTACACTTTAGCCTTATGTAGGGAGGCAGACCAGCGACAATTGACGGGGATGCAATTTGCCGTGGCGCGTCCGTAGGAAAGGTGCTGGCATCTCTCGGGTTGAGTATTGCGCAACGCAGTAATTGGGCAGTGCAGTCAGTGCCAAAGTCGAGGCGCAAAGGTCTCTCTTAATGACAATGAAATAAGAATGAAGGTTTTTTCAAAAATACTGTGGTTGTTACTAATGGGTTTGGTGGCTTGCACGACTCCTCTGCCTAACCGCGAGCCAGTAGTGATTGACGCCCAAGGCAGAGTCATCCTAGGCGGAGCCATAGGCGGAGCCCCAGGCCGCCACGCTCCGCCGCCTAGTCACGACATAGCTAAGACCAAGAAATTCGCCGTGGCTTTGGGAGGAGGTGCGGTGAAAGGTTTTGCCCATATTGGAGTGCTACAAGTATTGGAAGAGGCTGGTATCAAAGTGCATATACTGGTGGGGACATCCTCGGGGAGTATGATCGCGGCTTTGTATGCCGCAGGTTATCATGGTCAAGAATTGCAACAATTAGCTGATCAGTGGGACGATGGTTTATTTTCACAGTGGTTGTTGTCGCGCATAGGCTTGATACGATCGAACCCATTAGAAAAATACCTACGAGACAAGATCAAAAACCAAAAAATTGAGGATTTACCGATAAATTTGGGCATTGTCGCTACGCATTTGAGTTTGGGAGAAGGCAAATTATTCAGGAACGGGGATGTGACACAAGCTGTGTTAGCTTCCAGTGCGGTTCCTGGGTTGTTTCGTCCGGTCATGATTGATCGTATAGAATATCTGGACGGAGGCTTAACTTCGCCTGTACCTGTCAAATATGCTTTTGAAATGGGGGCAGATGTGGTGATGGCAGTCGATGTATCGCAACATCCCAATGGAAATGTTTCAACGGATATGTTGCCCATTTTACTAGACACCTTTGATATTATGGGCAAGAGCATTCTTTCTTGGGAGCTTAAGCAGGCACAATTGGTTATCCGTCCCGAATTAAAAGATGTGAGCGCTTATGATTTTCACAAGCGCGCCGACCTGATCCAAAGAGGGCGCAGAGCCATGCAAGAACATTTACCTAAACTACGCACAATACTCCAGCATAATCCTTAACAAAGACTGTTGCACCATCGGCTGGTGTCGCGACTGCACTACCCAATTACTGCGTGAGGTATGTGCTCCAGTCTTTTTGAATAAATTCCGCTGGTTGGGTGGTGCACGGAAGCCTTGTACTTTGACAGCTCACCGAGCGCTACCAGCCGATGGTGCAACAGTCTTAAAAAGGCGCACATCGAAGGAAAAGACAACCCTGACCCCAGCAGAAAAAGGAAAGTAAAATGCGTAAAAAGAATTATTTAGACAGATTATTGGATGGGGAGTTGGTGGAGTGGCGGGCGCTGGGGGA
>JASGCH010000052.1 GCA_030054245.1 Gammaproteobacteria bacterium
AGTCAAAGCTTTTAGGAATGCCTTTAAAAAAGCCAAAATTGTCCATGAAGAATTTTTACCTCCAGCCACCACCGATTTTACCGCCGGCGGACAAAGAATCATCGATAAATTGAAGGATATAACGGGCAGAAAGGTGATATTTATTTTTTGGGCAGGTGGAAACCCCTTTAAGATAGCTGATCTTGACTTAAAACGCCATGGTATAGAAATCGCTACAGGCGGAAATATTTTACCCGCATTGGTTGCTTATAAACAGTTCCCAGGCATGGAGGGGGCCACTTATTATTATTTTACGCACCCCAAAAATCCGGTCAACGAGGCATTGGTAGCTATGCACTATAAACAATTTAATTCTCCGCCAGACTTTTTTACTGCAGGTGGATTTTCTGCCGCCATGGCTATTGTTACGGCTTTAACCAAAACCAAAGGGGATACCTCTTCAGATAAACTCATATCTGCCATGGAGGGAATGAGTTTTGATACCCCGAAAGGTAAGATGTTGTTTCGAAAGGAAGACCACCAAGCCATGCAAAGTATGTATCACTTTAAAATAAAGTTAGACCCCGCTTTTAACTGGGGAGTGCCGGAATTGGTGCGTGAAATTAAACCTGAAGAAATGCAGGTACCCATTACCAATACCAGGAAACAATAATGTCGTTGCCAAATACCAGATCGGCGCAACCTCGGTTTTAATGCGAGCTACACTGCCATAAGATGGCGTTATGCGGGTTCACCTTAGATGAACGCTATGAGTAAATCCCGCTGGGAGATTCTCCCCAACTAGTAATTGGGGTAGCTCAAAGTACAACGGACTTAACTAGCTTGTCCCCTTTGTTTACACCCACTAACCATGCTTGAAACCACCCATTTGTCGGTAAACTTTGGAGGACATTACGCGGTTAACCAAGTAAGCTGTCGCTTCACTCCCGGTGTGTTAACAGCTATAGTGGGACCTAATGGTGCTGGTAAAACCACTTACTTTAACTTGATATCGGGGCAAATTAAGGCTACAGCTGGTAAAGTATTGATCCATAATCGGGATATTACCCACTCCAGCGTCTCAAGTAGAGTTAAGCAGGGGATCGGTCGCGGATTTCAATTGACCAACTTATTTCCTAACCTAAGCGTAGTAGAAAACCTGCGTCTGTGTTTACAAGCTGTCAGAAAAGGGAAGCATTGGGGAGGGATGAATTTTTGGTCTTTGGCAGATAGCTACACAGCATTATTGGAAGCTAGTTGCTCCATTCTCGATTTGGTTCATTTACTCCATAAAAAAGATTTACCTATTAGCGCACTATCGCATGGAGAACAAAGGAAAGTGGAAGTGGCTATTTTATTAGCCCTAGACCCACAAATTTATATGTTTGATGAACCCACAGCTGGCATGAGTAAAGACGAAGTTCCCATGATTTTAGAATTGATAGAAAAACTTAAATTCCAAAAGGACAAGATTATTTTATTAGTCGAACATAAATTGGAAGTGGTGCGCCAGCTAGCGGATCGGGTGATCGTTTTACACAAGGGTGCATTGATCGCTGACGGCACCCCCAGTGAAGTCATGAACCAAGAGATTGTTCAAGAGGTATATTTAGGGCACCATAAAATCCAGTGAGTCGTTATTTTATCAACACACCAAAATTATGGCATCCTAAAGACTGTTGCACGAGCGGCACCAGCCGATGGCGCAACAGTCTAAGACTGTTGCACAACCGGTTACACTGCCAAATTACTGCGTTATGCGGTACTCACCAGCTCATTTACACCCCAGTAAATTCCGCTGGTTGCGTGCCGCTAAGCCTTGTACTTTGACAGCTCACCGAGGTTGAGCAACAGTCTTAGTCTTAAAATAACTTTCACCCATTGATACCCATTATGAGTACGCCTCCTCTATTAACCTTAAAGGACATACATACGCACATAGGAAAATATCATATCCTACATGGAGTTAACTTGTGCATCCCGGCAAATTCCTGTACTGTCTTATTAGGTCGAAATGGCGTAGGAAAAACGACCACCCTACGGACGATTATGGGACTGTGGACGGCTAGTTCTGGAAGTACAACTTACAAAAATATCGACATAACCCTTTGGGATACTCCTAAAATTGCTGGTTTAAATATTGCCTATATTCCAGAAAACATGGGTATTTTTTTTGATTTGACCGTGAAGGAAAACTTGTTCTTGGCCGCTAGACAAGCTAAAACTGTATCAGCCATGATCCAAAGTCGCTTAGATTGGATTTTTTCTATTTTCCCAGATTTGCACCGGTTTTTTAATTATACCGCTGGCCATTTATCAGGTGGGCAAAAGCAAATGCTCGCGGTAGCACGGGCTTTCGTCGAACCCAGAGAACTACTCATCATAGACGAACCCAGCAAAGGTTTTTCCCCAGCCATTATTGATCAATTAATCCAAGCATTAAATGAATTGAAAAAAAATAAGGTGACCCTTTTATTGGTTGAACAAAACCTACTGTTTGCCAATTCTTTAGGCGATACCGTTGCCATCATGGAAGATGGTAGGATCGTCTATTCAGGTCAAATGACTGACCTATGGCAAAATAAAGAGATACAAACCCATTACCTAGGATTACATCTATGATGATCGCTCCACTCATCCAGAAGTTCTATATTTACTTTTTACCTCTATTGCTTAGTATTGTATTTTACTTTTTAATCCCATCTCAACAAACTTGGCTGACATTGACTTTTGCCGGATTTGCTATGGGATTGATTTTGTATATCATGAGTAGTGGGTTAACCATGGTATTTGGCTTAATGGATGTACTCAATTTCGGGCAAGGCATTTTTATTTCATTGGGTGCCTATATTGCTGTGAGCGTCACCTCTTTATGGGTCGGGTTAAGCGTAAGTAATAATTTATTAGCCAACTTGCTACTCATTGTTAGTTGTATTTTGTTGGCTATGCTGATAAGTTCGTTGGTTGGATTTTTCTTTGAAAAATATTTAATTAGACCAGTTTATGGTCAGCATTTAAAACAAATTTTAGTGACGGTGGGTGGACTTATTATTGGTGAGGAGCTATTCAAGATCATCTGGGGACCCTTACAACTCCCACTAGAGCTACCCTCTGAGCTCAGAGGTCTTATCTATGTATACGACATACCCATGGAAAAATACCGTATCCTAGCCATTTTAGTAGGAGGTTTTATATTATTGGGTCAATTTTTCTTGCTATCAAAAACCAAAATAGGTTTGCTCATTAGAGCCGGCGTGGAAAATCGAGAGATGGTCGAATCCTTGGGCTATAACATTAGGCAACTGTTTATGTTGGTTTTTTCTTTAGCCTGTGCTTTAGCTGGTCTAGGGGGTGTGTTGTGGGGGTTTTATCAACAAAATGTAACCCCTCAAATGGGCTCACATTTGAATATATTGATCTTTATTATCATTATTATTGGGGGGCTAGGTTCAACCACCGGAACTGTGATTGGAGCCTTGCTTGTGGGTCTTTTATCAAACTATGTGGGCTACCTATTTCCTAAAATCGCTTTATTTTCAAATTTACTGCTATTGTTGCTTATTTTGTTATGGCGCCCTAGAGGTCTTATCCCCGTAACCAACCGTTAATTTTAGGTTAATATCTACATGAAATCCATATTATTACCCTATTTTCCAAAGAACTTATTTTTAAAATGTCTAATTTTAGCCATTGTAACCATTCTTTTTTTGGCACCCTTTGTCCTACCAAGCATCAAAGCCTTGGCGGTAGCCAGTAAGATCCTTATATTTTGTATATTGGTAGCTAGTTTTGACCTTCTATTAGGCTATACTGGTATTATAAGTTTTGCTCACACCATGTTCTTTGGTATTGGGGCGTACGGAGTAGCGCTAGCTTCGGCCCATTGGGGTAACACTTGGACCGCCATCCTTTCGGGTAGTGTGATAGCGATTTTATTATCGATCTTACTGTCCGGCCTCATAGCCATATTTTCTGCACGGGTAAAAACCATATTTTTCTCTATGATTACCCTAGCTGTCGCGGCTTCCTTCCAAACCTTGGTATCTCAATTTTCTGATCTTACGGGTGGTGAAGATGGCATCAGCTTTGAATTACCAGCAAACCTAAATACCGTCTATTTTAAGCTTGCCGGTGTGGATTTTTCCTCGAGAATATTGATATACTATGGCATCTTTGTCATTTGTCTGGTCTGTTTTATTTTACTTTTACGCATAGTATCCTCACCTTTTGGAAAAACTTTGGCCGCTATAAGAGAAAATGAATTTAGAGCCAGTGCAATTGGCTATCCAGTCATTTTGTATCGAACCTTTTCAAGTATTTTTGCTGCCATTTTTGCGACCACCGCGGGTATCTTATGGGCATTCTGGCTACGCTACTGCGGTCCTGATACAACGCTTAGCTTTGAAATCATGGTGGATATATTACTCATTTTGATTATTGGCGGTATTGGCACCCTATACGGAGCACTTATTGGCAGTTCCATTTTCCTGATTGCCCAAAATTATTTGCAGGACTTGTTAAATTTGGCACACAAGACAGTAGAGGGGCTGGCATTTTTACCCACTCTGTTTTCACCAGATCGGTGGTTATTGTGGCTGGGGATTTTATTTGTTTTAGCGGTTTACTTTCTTCCTAAGGGTTTGTATGGCTATTTTGAAAAATAATCTTACAGACCGTTCAGCCCCTATTTCAGCTTAACCTACACTGCCAACGCATTACTATGGATTCTCAAACCACAATTCCTACCGAAGCTTATCAAAAGATCCAAGATTACTTTGGCGATCGATGTAGCCGTGCAGAATCAGTTTGTTTACAACACGGAAGAGATGAGTCTCCATTTCCAGTAACTCCCCCAGAGCTGGTGGTTTTTGCCATGAATCATGAAGAAATCATCTGGCTAGTGAATATAGCCCGCCATTATTTATTTCCCATCATTCCATTTGGTGCAGGAACTTCCTTAGAGGGACAACTGTTGGCTGTAAACGGAGGGGTGAGTTTGGATTTATCAAGAATGAACCAAATTCTCCATATTAGCCCGGATGATTTAACCGTCACAGTGCATCCTGGAGTTACCCGCATTGAATTAAATAACCAACTAAAATCTTACGGATTGTTTTTTCCTGTAGACCCAGGTGCTAACGCCACTATCGGCGGAATGTGTGCAACTGGAGCCAGTGGCACCAATGCCGTTCGCTATGGCACCATGCGCAATAATGTTTTATCCATGAAAATTGTTACTCCTCAAGGAGTTATTATAAAAACAGGAAGTCAGGCAAAAAAATCCAGTGCAGGTTATGATTTAACGCATTTATATATTGGAAGTGAAGGAACTCTGGGGGTTATAGTAGAAATAACGCTACGCGTGTATTCTTTACCCGAGTCAGTCGCTGTAGCCATTTGTAGCTTCCCTAGTATAGCCAATGCGGTTAAGGCAACCATACAAATCATTCAAACTGGAATTGCGGTTGCCAGAGTTGAACTCATTGACTCCAATAGTGTTTTGTTTGTCAATAACTATTCAAAATTACATTTACCCGTCTCACCCATGTTGCTGTTTGAGTTTCATGGCTCGGACACTGTGGTGGCTGAAGATGCCGAAAGGACCGAAGACATTTCTTTGGACCACGAAGGGAACAATTTTCAGTGGGTGACTACTCCTGAAGCACGCACGAAATTATGGGCCGCTAGACATAACGCTTATTTTGCCGCTCTGCAAGCTAAACCAGGGTGTCGCATCATAAGTACAGATACTTGTGTACCCATTAGTCGTTTAGCAGATTGCTTGTTGGATTCATTAAATGAAGTCAAAGAAACGACTATTCCATTTTTTTTGGTAGGGCATGTAGGCGATGGAAATTTTCATTTTGGCTACATGATAGACCCGAACTCCCCAGATGAATGGGCATTGGCCGAAAAACTGAATACATCACTCGTCATGCGAGCCATCGAAATGGGTGGAACTTGCAGTGGAGAACATGGAGTAGGAGTGCACAAAAAAAAATTTTTAGAGGCTGAACTAGGAAAAAGTAGCATCGATGTCATGCGTATGATAAAAAAATCCCTAGACCCTCACAATATTTTCAACCCCGGTAAAATTTTGAATTAACTTCTTAACCAAGACCTTGGCACAAGCTCGGACGATCAACCACATTACCAAGCAAGACTCTTTTTTACGGAGGTCATAAAAAACTTGTGGCAGACTTGAAATATATTAGGCATTTCGATTACAATCCCCATAAATCATAGAGAGGGTGCCCAGAAAACCGTTGCCCTTATTTTTTACAGTGGCATGTTAAAGTACTCTGGGTTATGTGCCTCCGCTCGCTCATTCACGGCGGGTAAGTACGAACATAAATGCTTGTTGCCAACCAATTTCATAGAAATTTAAAATGCCTAAACCTAGTGAATCCATTGCTGGAATTAGCCCATCCGATTTAGTCCCTGCACGACTTCTTCCATCCATTGAGAAGCGTATGGATGGATTTTACAATGGTCATGTAAAGAAGACTTGGCTGGGCGGTAGTATCATTTATGGTAAAATTGCCACCCCCTCGGATGTTCACTTGTATAGCAACGACTATTTATCTCTTTACAAAGACCCCAGAATGGTCATGGCTTCCATGAAGGCCTTGGTTGAATTTGGCAACGGTGCTGTTATGTCGGGCATATATCTTCAAGAAGAGACGCCTTTTGTGGCTTTAGAACAACAGTTGGTGGATTTTTGTCAAGGCACTTCAGGGGTTATCTGCCAATCAGGGTACGATGCCAACTTAGGCTTAATCCAATGTATCGGAGAAAAAGGGCAACCCGTTTATATGGATATGTTAGCTCACATGTCTCTTTGGGATGGTTGTAAATTGACTGGTGCCAACATTATTAAAATCGCTCACAATGACCTAGATTCCCTTGAACTCAGAATAAACCGCAATGGTCCTGGAATTGTGGTGGTTGATGCCATTTACAGCATCACAGGAGAAATTGCACCCATTAAAAAACTCGTTGAAATATGTGAAAAACACCACTGCACTTTGGTCGTCGATGAATCGCATTCACTGGGAACACATGGTCCTAACGGTGCAGGTTTGGTGGTTGACTTGGGTTTACAACATCAAGTGCAATTTCGAACGGCGAGTTTAGCTAAAGCCTTTGCCGGTAGAGGAGGACTTGTCATTTCAAACCACTCCCAATTTAGTAAATATTATAAATTCACTTCTGGTCCAGCCATTTTTAGCTCCACGCTCTTGCCTGCTGACATTGCTTGGTTTTCAGAAGCCATTCGTGTCATCTCACAAGAAGAGGGCAGAAGGTCCACTTTATCAGACAAAGCGTCTTATGTGCAAGCACAATTAACCGAACAAGGTTATAATCTCAATGGTAGCCAATCACAAATTATTACTATTGAACCAGGACCCGCCACTGAAACCATACGAGTTAGAGACATTTTGGAGGATCATGGTATATTTGGCTCTATATTTATGGAGCCGGCGACCACGCCGAGTCGCTCTATCATTAGGTTTTCACTGAACTCTGCGGTGTCCGACTCAGAAATTACCAGATTAGTCGAAGTGTGCAAAAAAATTCGCGACCAAATTAAGTTAAAAGACTGGTCTTCTACTAAACGCTTATCTCGAGATAATGCTTTACGATATAGGAACAACCAGATCATGCCCTGAATGGTAGATTAATTCCGGATGCAGTTTCATAATATCCTCCGATCTGGATTCTTCTAAAAACTGGTTGTGCGAAAATATGTTTCTGCGGTTTATGCCCAGTGGTTGTTCGAGTACCGCATAATAGTATTTATCTAAACTCCCTGAAAAAAACTCTGCTTCGTACAAACAAGAGCTCCAATCATCCTGCCTATTGCTTAACTTTTTCATTTTACCGGGCAAATAAGGAATAGAGCTACCCTTCCTCAACTGACTGAGCTCCTCGACAGGAGCATTCTCATCAAACGCGATTTCTGCGTAACTACATAACATATTTTCTGTAAGCACCAATAACATGTAAGTCTTCCCCGCGGCGTCCACCATCAGTAAGCCCTCAGGGTCATCCATCAGATAATATTCGACAATATGAAAATCATGCAAACAGTTTTGTATTACTTGAGCTT
>JASGCH010000053.1:0-4020 GCA_030054245.1 Gammaproteobacteria bacterium
TAATGGATGGGTTGTTTTCCAACAGCTCCACTAAATTGCAAAAATCTTCCCATGCCCAATGTTTTTCGGCTGGATTGCGCAATAAATACGCAGGGTGGTAGCTGACCAAGATAGGCATGGCGGGTGCTAGGGCAGACTCATGTAGAGCCCCTCTCAACTTTTTTAATGGTAAGTTTTTGAGAGAGTCCTGAGCCAACAACGATTTACAAGCAATGACACCCAATGCAAGAACTACCTTGGGTTTTAGTAAACTTATTTGCCTAGTTAAATAGGACTGACAGCACACAATTTCATGCTCGTTTGGGCTTCTATTATGCGGGGGGCGACATTTTACCGCGTTGGTAATGTAGCAGGTGTATTTACCAGATGAATTTTTGTTGATCTGTAAGCTTGATAAAATATGATCTAATAATTGGCCAGAAGGTCCAACAAAAGGTTCGGCCTTTAGATCCTCCATTTCTCCCGGTGCTTCGCCGACGATCAGTAGGTCCAGAGATCGGCTTCCATCGGGTATAAACCCAGCACCAAACACCACATTCTTTCTGGTTTGTGCAAGTGCACATTGTGAGCATGTTTCTGCGACTTCTCTTAATTGAGAGAGGGTTAAATCAGCCCAACTTACCTGAGAGCTTGGTCGGTCAGGTACTAGAGTTTTTACGGTATGGATCCGTTGATAGGGATTATTTTCTGGCGGATGCCTAGGAACCCCAAGGTTTTTGGCAGACAAGTCAGGCGTGCGATTTTCAGCAACCAAGGTTTTTGCAGGACTCCGGGTGGGGTTGATGTTTTTAATAGGAGGGAGAAAAGGCTGATACCCTAGCTCAACCAATAACTCGCGTTGCCAATTATGCACAAAATCGATGTAAAATTCTTTAAAAACTCAAAAGATGGTTGCACAATCTCTGTTGAGATTCAACCTGTTAGTTTGGTTGCGTGTTCGAGGTGGTGCTCTTTTTTTGGTAATGGGACAACCAAGCTGCTCACTTACACCCTTAATCAAGCATAAGACCGTTGCATCATCGGCTGGTGCCGCGGTTAAGCAACAGTCTTACCATAGTCTTTTTTAAGCCTAGTAGCTAAATAGAGGGCTATGGCTTATTCTAACCGAAAGACGGCCACTTCGGCAGTGTAACCACGGCACCAGCCGATGGTGCAACAGTCTTGTCTTAAAAAAGCTACTAACTTGGGGACTGGTTGGCTCTTAGGGTCTTCCACGGTACTAATGCTAGGGTAAGAAGCAAGATAAATAATAACCAAAGAGGTAAAAGACCCCATCGCCCTGCCCATTGACTATAAAAAGTGAGTGGACCTGAGCGTGCAGTGACCTCACCTAATAAAACCTCCCTTTGGCGGGCAGGTATCGAGGCAACGATCTTGCCTTGGTGGTCTATAATGGCGGTAATGCCACTATTTCCAATGCTCAACATAGGTCTATCCAACTCAAGGGTGCGTTCTCTACTGATGTTGAGATGTTGTAAAGAGGACGAACTCGGATCAAACCAAGTCAAATTACTGATATTGACTAAAATATTTGGAGGGTATGGTGCCAACACCATACGGGAGGCCATTTCTTCCCCAAACAAATCTTCAAAGCAGATGGTAGCCAGCCAATAAGTGTTTTTCCAATACCAATGAGGTGGCTGGGCAATGCCGGCTTGTAGGTCAGAGAAAGGTAGGTTAAGCATATTCACAAACCAGCGGAAATAATTGGGGATAAATTCCCCAAAAGGCACCAGATGAGTTTTAGAGTATTGATAAATTTTCTGTTGAGTTAAAGCCAATACGCTATTTTTTGCACTGCTTCCCTGCAGGTCTAAGACACCTAACCAGACGGCCTGGGTGGCGGATAGGTCTTTTTGTAAATACTTCTGAAGTTCTCCTAATTCGTTAGCATTCATGGCACTCATCGCAGTTTCAGGTGTTAGTACCACTTCCGACTTACTTTGTTGTATGCGGTCTATGTACCAGCGAATAGTCTTATTTTTATCCTCATTAAATTTTAAGATCGGTGAGAAGTTTCCTTGCAATAATTCGACTGAGATAGATTCACCTGGCGTTGATTGACTTGCGGGCAATATGGGAAGGCTGATAAAGGTAGTTAAGGTCAAGGTAGCAAGAAATTTGTGAGCATGTTTTGGTAAGTACCAAATAGACATACTCATTGCGGCAATGATGAATCCAACTCCATACACGCCTAACCACGGCATAAGCCAAGTCAAACCGCTGTTGCTGTGTGCGTAACCACTGATAGCAAAAGGCAAGCCACCAAACCACTGCCCTTTGGCTAGTTCGCTTAGTCCAATAATACTCGCCCAACTCAACACGATGATAGGCCACGAGGTCTTCTTTTGGATGAGCCAAAAGAGATAAAATAGCGCCGGCAAATACCATGATAAAACCAAAGCTAGGACCAAAACACTAAGAATCGCTAAGCTTGGGCTTAATCCTCCAAATGTATGCAACGATATATATATCCAATATAATGCGCTAATTTGATTGCAATAAGAAAAAATCAGAGTTACGAGAACCCCATGCTTCAGTGAGCCATTGTGCGCTACTAAGCCAGATAGCGCCACCATGCTTAACCATTGTAACCATGGCAATGCCCATCCTTCTGCACTAAAAGCCATAGCTTGTGCATGGGCAAATCCAGCCAAAGCACTGAGAATTAGAAGGGGGATCGAATTATGCATTTGCCGTATCAAAGACTGTTGCGCCAGTGGCTACGCCGCTGGCGCAACAGTCTTTCTACTGTATAACCCGGGTTGAACTACCGACAGGCAAGTTTGTGGCAAACTTGGGGCTTCATTTTCTTTCGATCAATTCAATTTTGTAGCCGTCTGGATCGCATACAAAAGCAATCATGGTTGTACCACCCTTCACGGGACCTGCTTCTCTGGTGACATTACCTCCAGCTTGCTTGATTTGGACACAACTGGCTTGACAATCCTGGACTGCAATGGCGAGGTGCCCAAAAGCTGTGCCTAAATCGTAGTGCTCTACTCCCCAATTGTAAGTTAATTCAAGCTCGGCGTGTTCAGGGTTGTTGCCGTATCCCAAAAAGGCTAAGGAATACTTGTATTCGGGATTTTCACTTCTCCGTAATAGTTTCATACCCAAAACATTCGTATAAAAATCGATAGAACGATCTAAATTGCCAACTCGTAACATAGTATGTAAAATACGCATTTTTATGGATAGTAATAAAAAATCAGATGACCTAATGAAGACTGTTGCACGAGCGGCATAGCCGATGGTGCAATAGCCTTCTTCTTGTCATGATGACAGAACAGTGGTATAGTGGTCATACAGTTTGATAGGCTGTCCACCCAGCCCAAGCTATAAAAAAACCTCCTATGAGTCGGTTTAATAATTTGAGGTTTCTTTCAGATTGTAACAACTTTAAGGCTTGTGAGGAAAAAAAAGTATAGGTAGCCATGACGACTAGGTCTGTGAAGGATAAAGTGATGGCGATTACCAAGTATTGCATAGGGAGAGGTTGGGTAAAATCCAAGAACGATGGGACGATTGCCAATAAAAACACGGTTCCTTTGGGGTTTAGTGAATTGATACACCAACCGTTGTAAACTAATTTCCAGCCAGAAGAAAATACTGATACCGCTTCCTTCGGGTCATGCGAAAAAAGTGCTTGACGCGAGAGCCAACTTTTTATACCCAAATAAGTCAAATAAAGGATACCAGTCCATTTAATAATTTGAAATAACAAGGGATTCTGGGTGATAATGCTACCTAGTCCAAAGGCAATAACGGCAATTTGTGTCCAAATGCCTAAAATTAATCCTATAGTTGTGTACATCCCCCAATAAAACCCATAGTTTAACCCTGAGGAAATAGTGGCAACTGCCCCGGGACCAGGCGAGGCACTAATTAGCCAAGCTGCTATAAAAAACTGCGTCCAGATGATCCAATTCATAGAAGTAGAGTTAAGTAGAGTTATATGACCATTGTAAACTAATTTCCAGCCAGAAGAAAATACTGATACCGCTTCCTTCGGGTCAT
>JASGCH010000053.1:4120-8022 GCA_030054245.1 Gammaproteobacteria bacterium
GCGTCCAGATGATCCAATTCATAGAAGTAGAGTTAAGTAGAGTTATATGACCATTTACTCTGCCTTGGGTTCACCACGCCCCACACTGACAAATGGTTGCAGTACCCGGCTACCCTCAAATAAAGACGGTTGCACCCTCTGGTACCGCGACTGCGCTACCCAATTACTGCGTTAAGCGGTACTCATTAGCCAATGATCATCTGCGGAAATGAAGCTGGTTGCGCTGTGCGCGGAAGCCTTGCACTTTGGTTGCTCGTCGAGCGACCTAGCCGATGGTGCGACAGTCTTGAATATACGACTTGTACATTCGGTGTGAGAAAAGTTTGGTCTGGTAATGAGGTGAGCTTGCTGTGCACTGGTTTATACTGCGTTAGAGCTTGTCTTTATGGTACAATTACGATGTGTTTCGGTTTAGAGTGGGTGCGCATTTTCATAGGGTCGAACGATGACGCTACGCGATACTCATCCGCGAATGAGTGGGTTCTTACAAGCCTTATTATGACGATGAGGTCTATCCGTGAAAAGGACCTAGCGGTAAAACGAGTCAACCTGCTAGGATTGTAATGTAAAAAATTGGAAATATTGAATGAATTTACTATGGCACTGGATTTAGAAGAACAAGAAAAACTAGCCCAATTGCGTTATTTTTGGAAGCGCTACGGAAATTGGCTATTGGCGCTCATTTCCGCGGTGTTGTTTAGTTACGCAGGGTGGAAATTTTGGGACAATTGGCAATATTCCCAAGCTGGGAAAGTTGCTTTGTTGTACGATACTTTTCAGGCTAGTTTACAAAAGGATGACCCAGCATTGATCAGTCGCTCTTTGCATGATTTGCAATCGCAGTTTCCTAAATTTATACTGACTACACACGCTTCTTTATGGGCTGCTAAAAAATGGTATCCTGATAATAAACCTGAATCTATAAAATCTTTAACATGGGTGATCGAGAACGATGTGGATCATGCATTATCCACATTGGCACGGCTACGATTGTCAGCCATTTATATCGAGGACCAACAACTTCCTATGGCCAAAAGTTTGTTACAAATCAAATCTCCCCCGATTGGGCTAAAATATTTGCTAGAGGATAGACTAGGTGACCTCAGTTTGGCAGAAAATAATGTGGAAGAAGCGGTGAAATATTATCAAAATGCTTGGAAGAATGCACCGGAAACTCAACAATATAGAGAATTTATTTCTGCCAAATTGGCGTCTTTGGGGAAGTCCACTTCTGAATAAGAGCAACTTCTGTGGGGATGCAGAAGAGGTTTGAGGAGGAAGGGGTGACTGCCAGCTAACCGGTTTTCAAGGGTTAGCGCTGGAGATGCTTTACATTTACATATACGGGTATAAAATTAAAGTTATGTTTCGATTATTTTGGTTATTTGTCAGTCTAGGGTTGATAAGTTGTAGTAGTGTCGATACCCAATTACCCAAACCGATTGAGCTTGATAAAATGTTAATGGCACAGCCAGCAACCAAAGTATGGTCAAAGGATGGCGAAGGCAGTGATGGTTGGCGCTCTCAGTGGTTAGGTGAAAAACTCAGTTTAGTAAACAAAGAGGGGAAGCTTGTACAATATACTTTTCCAGCTTTGGCGCCACCGAGCGCGTGGTCTATAACTAGCTCTCTGGCCTCCCCATTGGCCTATCGAGACAAATTTCTCGTTTGGGTGAGTACCGACAATCAGTTAGTAGCTTACCAAGATAATGTAGAAAAATGGCGTTATCCCTTATCCGCGTCTAGTCTTACCAAACCGCTGATTGCAGGTGAAAGGGTCTTTGTTTTTTTATTAGACCGATCCTTATTGGCCTTTGACTTAGATGAGGGGTATTTGTTGTGGAAACTACAACCTTCTAAAGAATCTCTTATTCTCAACGAGCCAGGCTATCTTGGTATAGCCGATCATAAATTGATATGGGGAAATAACGGTAAAGTTTTTGGAATCGATGCCGATAAGGGTAAAATTGTTTGGGCGGTTTCCTTAGCTCCATTGAGAGCTGTCAGCGAAATTGAAAAGCTTGCCGACATTTTGCAGGCTGGCTCCAAATTTGGCAATAATATTTGTGTACAAGCCTTTATGAGTCAGGTGGCTTGTATAGACGCCAGAACTGGCAAATTACTATGGAGTAAAGCCTTTTTAGGTTATCAAGGAGTATTGGGGAATGAACTGGTGGTGTTTAGCGTCTCTCATCAAGGTATAGTGATGGCTTGGAATCGTTTTACCGGCGACAAGATTTGGGAAAACGATCGTCTTCGCTATCGCACTTTGCGCTCCTCTTTGCTTATGAAGAATAAGCTCATAGTGACGGATGACTCTGGAGTACTTTATATCCTTTCAGCAGAAGATGGGCGGCTACTTAATTATTTTTCAACGGGATATAGAGGAAAATTGGATTTATTAGAGGTTCCAGATAATATTGACATATCACAGTGCCCTCGGCTAGGGAACCGATTTATTTTGACTTCTTCCAATGGTGATGTGTCGGTTTGGTGTTTGCATTAGAAAGATAAGACGGTTGCACCATCGGCTGGTGCCGCTCGGTGAGCTGTCATAATTACAAGGCTGGAGCAGTCGCCCCCAGCTTCATTTCCGAAGATGATCATGGCGGGCGCAATGGATAGCGCCACGAACTTAAGCACCTACATAACGCAGTCATTTGGCGGTGAGGGTTTCGGTGAAACCGAGGATGTAACGATCTTAGACTGTTATATCGCGGCTGGTCATAGTTACCAGATTCGTGGTGTCAGCAGTAAACTGCAACAGTCTTGCAACAGCCTTGGTAAAGTTAGCCCTATCATCACTATCACACTTCGGTCGCTGTCTGTGCGATGGTATTCTATTTGGTTTTTTGGTATTGGTTTATTTATGTTATCCACAATAGTCTTAGTTGGTAGGCCAAATGTTGGCAAGTCTACCTTGTTTAACCGATTGACCAGGTCTCGCGATGCACTGGTTGCTGATTATTCTGGATTAACCCGGGATCGACATTATGGCTTGGGTGTATTGAACGGTATGCTAATAAACCTTGTGGACACCGGAGGTTTTTTACCTAGCGACAAAGATTACCTAGTACAAGCGGTAGCTGGGCAAACCAAGCAAGCTGTTTACGAAGCAGACATTGTGTTGTTTGTGGTGGATGCTAGATCTGGGATCGTCCATCAAGATTACGAGGTGGCCGAATTTTTGCGCCAGCAAAACAAAACCGTGTTAGTGATTGCGAATAAATCGGAAGGGGCAAGCGACAAATGGACGGAATTTTTTGAACTAGGGTTTTCTGAAGTCCTACCCATATCTGCCGAACACGGAGATGGAATACATACTATGGGGCAAATAGTAACTTCTTTTTTAAAACCAGCTCCGACGGATACTGCCCAAGCCACAGCATCTTCTACCAGCGACCAAATGCGTTTAGCTGTCGTTGGTCGACCGAATGTCGGAAAATCCACTTTAATAAATACCCTATTGGGCGAGGATAGGTTGGTCGTATTTGATGTGGCGGGCACTACGCGCGATTCCATAGAAGTGCCCTTTCAAAGGCTTAACCGAAATTATACACTGATCGATACTGCTGGGGTACGCAAAAGAACACAAGTTTCTTTGGCGATTGAAAAATTCTCGGTGATTAAAACTTTACAAGCTATTGATTCAGCTCATGTTGTTGTCCAACTTCTCGACGCTACTCAAGGAATAGCGGATCAAGATTTGCATATTTTGTCGTATATCATCGAAAGGGGGCGTGCTTTGGTGTTGGCTGTCAATAAGTGGGATGCCATCGATAGTTACCAACGAAAAAGGATATTAAGCGAGCTAGAGGTAAGATTTGTTTTTTTAAAGTATGTGGACATTATTTGTATTTCTGCCACAAAACGCCATGGGTTATCAAAAATATGGCTGGCAG
>JASGCH010000054.1 GCA_030054245.1 Gammaproteobacteria bacterium
TTATCCCAATATCAAGGATGGGGGGGGTTTATGTCCTACGAAGTGGCAACTGATATGCGTTGGACACGCTATTTGTGCCAAGCCAGCGATATCTGTACTTATGCCAACCCTGGTCCTGGGGCTAAAAGGGGCTTGAACCGTTTGTCGGGTCGCCCCATAGAGTTTCTACCCACCATTCAGCAAGCCATTCATGAGATGAACTTAGTCTATCAACAAGTCCTGAAGTCATGGCCTAGCCCGTCTGAAGATTGGCCAGCTTTGGAGATGCGTGAAATCGAACATTCTTTGTGTGAGTTTGATAAATACCAAAGAGTGAAAAATCATCAAGGAAAAACTCGATCCAAGTTTCCTGGATTTGCTGAAGACCAACCCAATACACTTTTGTGGGGTGAGCAGTTATGCACCTGATCCAAGCCCGCAATGTAAACGAAGCGCTGTTTCAGGGTCTGACTTGGTTGCAATCAGACGGTGTGCGGTGTGCCTCACGGAATGGTTGGGTGTTGCGCTCCCCAGTGCCCGTTTGCACCGTTTATCAGCAACCTCGAGAAAGAATTTTATGGGCACACTTGCGCGACGCCAATCCTTTTTTTCATTTTTTAGAGTCTTTGTGGATGTTGGCTGGGTCCAACCAAGTATCCTTTCCCGCACACTACGCCAAGCAAATCCAAGCTTATTCTGACGACGGTGAGACCTTGTTGGGTGCTTACGGTCATCGTTGGCGTCAACACTTTGGTTATGACCAACTCGATTTGATTGTTCATGAAGTCAAACGCGACCCAAGCACCAGAAGATGCGTTTTGTCAATGTGGGATGGACACAGCGATTTGCAGGCCAGTGTTCACGGCTATCAAGGCAGTGTGGTCAAGGATGTGCCTTGTAACACTGAAGTTTATTTTGATGTTTTGGATGGCGTCCTGAATATGACGGTGTGCAATCGTAGCAATGATATAGTATGGGGTACATACGGTGCTAATGCGGTACACTTTTCGATTTTACTGGAATACATGGCTTGCCGAATGGGTCTGCAACCGGGCGTCTATTATCAAATGAGTAATAATTTTCATCTGTATTTAGAACGCCCGGATGTTTCTCGATTGTTAAACGCGGAAGGCTTGCATTTACCCCATTTTCAGCAAACCGATTTATATCTACAATTACCTGATCTTTACCCAGAGCCTCTATTTACGCCAGCAAACGATATAGATCAGCAAATATTACAATTTTTTGATGCTTGGCACCTCGGGCTTTGGTGGAATCAAGACTATGTTTTGCAGGCTCTCTCCGATCAGACTTATTCTCATCCGGCTCTTTTGCGTGTGGCAATCCCTATGGTGTACGCCCATCATTTGTACAAACAAGCGAAACTACCCGAAGCCTTGGAGTTTGTCAAAAAATACCTCACTGTAGGCGATTGGCAACAAGCTTGTTTAGACTGGCTTCATAGGCGCTCCCTTTCATCGCCCCATGCCGCCAGTCTGGCATCTAGCCTTCTATCCGGTCTTACTCATTAACTTTCCTATGACTATCACCTCCGCCAATACACAACAAATAGGTGGCCATCACTATAAGTCCGTTTACCAACATTGGGATTTGGTCGTCGAGGTGGGTATGGGTTATTTTGATGGTCAAATTAGTAAATATGTTTGTCGTTGGAATAAAAAGAATGGACTGGAAGATTTGCGAAAAGCTCGGCATTTTGCTGAAAAATATTGGGAAGTATTGCAAACTGGTCTGTTGTCGGTAGGCACTAGAAATACTCAGCATGTCCAAGAAGCATTGGAAAAATTTTATCAAGCCAATCGTTTAACTGAAAACCATTGGGAAACCGAAGTCTTAAAAATTTTAGCTCATTCTCATGGTGCTATCGAAGTTGCTCGAATCATGAATATCTTAGATGGTCAGGTGGCTAGTACGCCAATAGGAGCAACTTAAAGTGTTATTAGCTATTGATAAATTTCCATTTTGGGAGGACATACGGGGCATTTGTAGCGACATTGACGATACTTTAACCGAGAATGCCATTATCAGTGCCAATACCAAGAGCCATTTAGAGGCCTTGGTACGGCACGGTATAAAAATGATTGCGGTTACGGGACGATCTTTGGCTTGGTCGCAAAAGTTGATCGAAGAATGTCCGGTGTTTTTAGCCATTGTAGCTGAAAATGGAGGCGTTGCTATAACACCCACGGTGGGTGGCAGTTGGGAGGTGTCTTATTTTACGGAGGATGAAGTTCAGCGAAAAAAGAATACTCAAGTCTTAAAAGAAGTTTTGTTACAAATTCAGCAAAGTATTCCAAATGCAAAACCTAGCCTTGACAATAGCGGTCGAGTGACCGACCTAGCCATTGATCACCATGAAACCCATTACTTACCACCTAACGACATTATTCAAGTTGTGGATATTATGCGTCAAAATGGGTTGCAAGTAACCGTGAGTAGCATTCATATCAATGGTTGGTTTGGCGATTACAATAAGTGGTTGGGCACGCGTTGGTTGTTCAAAAAACTCTATAATAGAGATTTGTCGGCAGAGCTTAACCATTGGCTTTATGTGGGTGACTCTAAAAACGACGAAATGATGTTTGAGCATTTTATTCATACTTTTGGTGTAGCCAATATTAAAGATTATTTATCGGAGTTAGACCACCCCCCGCGCTACATCACGCGTGGACATCAGGGTCGAGGTTTTGTTGAAATTGCTCAAAAAATACTGAGTCATTCTAAAAAATCCTAAAGACTATGGCACCATCGGCTGGTGCCGAGGGTGCCAAATTACTGCGTTAAATTCCTCCGGTTACTGCTCTCGCATATACTCAATACGCAAGACGGTTGCTCCGACGGCACCAGCCGAGGTGCAAAGGTCTCCTATTTATGGTACAGTTCATGAATAAAATCGAAAAAATTGATATAGGTGATTTGGAAGAAGCTATTAATTATTGGCGAAATGCACAACCTAGTGGTACCGATGCGAGCTTAGCTGTAGAACTAGCCGGATTAGCCACTCTGTACGCTGATTTAATCCGCCAGCATCGCCATTGGTTTATGATCGAGGAGTTGTCTCAGAGTGCACTATATGCTTGGCAAGTTTGGCAGTCAAAACATCCAGACTCCCCTTGTATTGGAGTTTGTTCATTGCTACAAGGGGATGTTGAGTGTCGGGGATGCGGGCGCACTCTACAGGAAGTGACCGATTGGGTGGAGTTGTCATTTTCTGAGAAAAAACAAATTTGGCGACGAATTACCAAAGAAGGTCGAGCACAAAGATTTAATCTGGAGAAAAACCAGATGCCGACCTACATCCCCTTAAAAAGTTATTGATCGCTAAATGGTGGCTAGAATTGTATTGGGTATGAGTTATGAGGGCAGTGGATTGCAGGGTTGGCAAAGCCAAACTTCTGGTAAAACAGTGCAAGACATTTTAGAAAATAGCTTGTTGCAGTTTAGTCAACAACCCTTACGAACCGTATGTGCTGGACGCACAGACGCGGGTGTACACGCTTTAATGCAAGTGGTGCATTTTGATACCGAGTTGAATCGACCGAGCATAGGTTGGGTGAGGGGGGTCAACCGATTTTTGCCAAAAAATATGGCGATCCAATGGGCATATACCCAAACCTCTGATTTTCACGCCCGTTCGTCGGCCATGACGCGTCGCTATATTTATATAGTCTCTACCTCTGCGGTGCGCCCAAGTTTGGATGATCATCGAGTGGCTTGGTGTCCCAAACCCTTGGATTTAGATGCGATGTGTAAAGCACGCGATTTTTTGTTGGGAGAGCATGATTTTAGTTCGTTTCGTGCGGCAGATTGTCAAGCGATCAGTCCTGTCAAAAAGTTGTATCGATTACAAATTCTACCCTACGGTCAGTATTACCACTTTGTTTTTGAAGCCAATTCTTTTTTACAACAGATGGTGCGTAATATTATGGGATGTTTGTTATACATTGGACAACATATGCGACCGGTCGAATGGGTGTTAGATGTTTTGTACGCACGCAATAGACGCGTAGCGGCTCCCACTATGCCGGCTTGCGGTTTGTATTTTCTGGGACCGACTTACCCTGAAAAATGGAATTTACCAAGTCATTGCCCGTTGTTTGATACCTTACCCTCGGCACGATGTTACCTATAAAAGTGTGCGGCATTACGCGCGAACAAGATTTAGAAATGGCGGTTAGTCTGGGAGCGTCGGCAGTAGGTTTTATATTGTATCCCCCAAGTCCTCGCGCCATCAGCACTCGCCGGGCGACTGAATTGGCGCGTTGCTTACCCGCTTTTGTAACACCAGTATTGCTTTTCGTGAATGCCAGTGCGGAGGAAATTTTGCAAGTAGCCCAAACCATTCCCGCGTCTTGGATACAATTTCATGGCGACGAATCGGGGGGGTTTTGTCAGCAAGTAGGACAGACCCTAAACCGTCCCTGGATTCGTGCCATTTCGGTTAAATCCACGGGCTTGGAGCAAAATATATCTGATATGTTACGAGATTATGGACAGGCTTCAGCTTGGTTATTTGACGCGTTTAGCCAAGCTTATGGAGGGGCTGGTAAAACCTTTGATTGGTCAGTTTTGCCTCGATCTATTCCCGCCCACCTAGTGTTAGCAGGAGGCTTGCATGCCGGCAATGTGGGTGAAGCGGTGACAAAACTTTCCGGAGTCGGGAAAAGTTTGGCTTTAGATGTTAATTCGGGTGTTGAATCATCGCCTGGCATCAAGTCTGCCCATAAAATGGTGGATTTTTTCGCGGCGGTGCGCGCCTGTAGTTAAAAGCTGTCATGTCTGAACCAGTAACAAACCAAGAATCTCTGCCTAGTAAAACTTCACTAACAAAGAGAAAACCACTCACCATTAGCCGATTTATTTTATTCTTAAGTAGTGGTATCCTAACCTTGCTTCTTTTGGGGGTGATGGGTTTGTTCAACATCCATCTCTTCAAGCCTTATGTGGAAGATTGGCTAAGTGATTTACTGCACCAACAAGTTCGCATTGAAAATATCTCTGCTGATTGGACGAAAAGCCAAATATCTTTTCAATTGGAGAAAGTCAAAATCACGGATAACTTGGATACCTTATCTTTTGAGGCCAAAAGGGTACATTATCAACTCCCTTGGTCCAATCTTCTGAAGGTTGCGTCGGGTCACTTACATATTGAACAGGCTACATTGTATGGCTACAAAAACCGCACCCCGGTTTTTCGACTGGGTGGAATCGACTTATCAACGCTCCAAGCTGGGTCTTTAGTCTGGAATCCAATCCCTCAATTAACGATTCAAGAGGGACGGTTACAGATACAAGATGACGAGAACCCTGCTACTCAAGTAGTTTGGTCACAGATTAGTCTGCACACTATCAAACACACGGATACCCTAGAATACGCCATTGGAGTCGAAGATTTAGGGGAATTTGGAGACAAGGGATTGACTGCCCATTTGATATGGCATACGGGTAAATCAGCGAATAAACTACCATTGATGCGCTTCAAAGCCCATGAGCTTGCCTTAAAGCCCATTGCTCATTGGCTAGGGTTGGGAGCACTGAATCTATCCGCGGTACTCGATTGGGAGGGTGAGGTGCATTGGCAAAAGGCACCATTTTTGTCGGTTAACCAGCAAGTAACCGTCTCCCATGGGCGGGGAGAATACAAAAACCAAAAATGGGAGCTACCCCAGCTATCAGGTCAAATGTTGTTGCAAAAAGAACAAAATATGTGGACTGCCCGCTGGCAGAACTTACAAATAAAGCCAGATAAAAATGCCAAAGTTTTCAAACTACCCGGTGAAATGACTTGGCAATACACAGTCGATAAAAATGAACACTACCTTGCTGGTAAAGCATTGTCCTTCTCGACGGCTCTGCTACGGAGTTTAGGACGACAGTGGTTGACTTCTTCACCCAGTGAATGGTTGCTATCACTTTATCCTACGGGGGGCACTGTTGACAATCTGGCGTTTGAATGGAAAAACCACCAAGACTATAAGATATGGGGTCAGCTCAAGGGCGTTGCTTGGCCTGTGAGTGTACATAAACTATCCGACGGAAGTTCGCTACAAATACCTGCTATCGATAAGGTTAGCGCTCAATTTTTAATAACTGATAAAAAATGGGAAGCTAGTTTTACGACCCAAAACACTCGTCTAGTGGGCCTTACTTGGCTAGACCGAGAGGTACCTATTCAAACATTGTCAGGGAAAGTCGAATTTCATCATTTAGGTGACGGAAAATGGACTTTGGATCTGCCTAAACTAGCGTTCTCTAACCATGACCTGAGAGGGCAATGGCAAATAAGCTACCACCATCCCGCGTCCAACTTCCACGCGACTGAAGCCTTAAAGCCTCAGCTGGAATTTAAAGGATACATTGATAAAATCAATGCCCGTGCCGTCCACCATTACCTACCCAATATTTTGAAAGCTGATTTGCGCACCTATTGGGAACAGGCTTTAACCTCAGGGGAGGTGCAAAACTTAAATCTTCAATACAAAGGCAGTTTAACCGAATTTCCTTTTTCAGACTCTACGGATAAACAATTTCACCTGACTGCTGATTTGCTACGATTGGGTTACCAGACCGTTCCAGTCAATGGGTTAGAATATCCATCTAAGCACTTGCAGTGGCCTATTTTTAAGGAGCTATCAGGTCGGCTTAGTGTCAATGGTGTGCACATACTCATGCAACCCACCGAAGTAAAATTACTGGGTGCGGATAATATGCGTGTACAATCACTAACAGCTGAAATTTTTGATGTTAGACAACCTAAGTTGGATTTGGCACTACAAACCGATTGGGAGTTGGGGGAATTGTTTTCATGGATCAATGGCACTCCTCTCAATCCTTTGTTATCCTTTGCCACCCAAAATGTCCAGGCCTCTGGAGGAGTTGGCCTACATTTAAAGCTACAGTTGCCCCTATTGCAACCCGAAAATGTTAGCTTACAAGGGATGGCTGATTTGCCCAAAAATTCGTTTCAGTACAATTCGGAAGTCCCTGAGATCGATTTTTTGCAAGGCAAGGTTTATTTCAATGAGCACGGGTTACAGATCATGCCTAGTCATGGATATGCACTTGGGGGGCAGGTTACCTTACAAGGGACTTTGGAAGTCGGTAGGCCGGGTACTTTGCATGAATCGCGTAATCATTTGCACTTACAAATGGCAGGCGACTTACAAGCCAAAGCATTCAACGATTTTTTAGCTACCCATTCGTGGAGTACTGTGGATTTTGCTTTTGCCAACGACACCCATTACCAGGCCGAGGTTAATATTTATGACCAGAGTGCCTCATTTGAGTTACAAGGGAATATTCGACGGCTACAGTTGCCCAATTGGCAATTTTTGGAAGCTTATTGGCCTCAACAAGAAGTCCCTATCCGTATCGTTTCTGAACGAAAAATCAACGCAGACGACGCCCATCTCATCAACCATACGGTACGGTTTAATTTGGGGGACGCGGTGAGTGGGATGGTGCAAAAAAACCAGACCCATGGAGGGCACCCTCAGTTAACGGGAGTTCTCACGCTCAATCCTCAAAAAAAAGTGATTGAGTCGATAGGGCTACCCCCTCAGGGGCTACGCATCCAAGCTTTGTTTGATGAATTACCTCTGGACGATTGGTTGGCAAAAATCGATTCCGCAAAACCTTTAGGAGAGATGTTAGACCAATTTGATAAATCTCAAAATTTAAGTTTGGTTTTAAACGCCGATACCATGCGGTTTGGCGGACATCATTGGCATGAAGTGAAGCTGGACTTAAACCATGCTGAGGATTCTTGGCAATTTCTAACTCAAGCGAGAGAATTTC
>JASGCH010000055.1:0-67 GCA_030054245.1 Gammaproteobacteria bacterium
GCGCCGAGTACCGGAGCTCCGACGCCTATATGGTAATAGGCGAGGAGCGAGGAACGCAGGCAACGCC
>JASGCH010000055.1:167-7726 GCA_030054245.1 Gammaproteobacteria bacterium
GTAAATCGCCATTTTCAGCCGGTTGACGCAGGCAACGCCGTAAATCGCCATTTTCAGCCGGTTGACGCAGGCAACGCCGTAAATCGCCATTTTCCGCGGGTTGTGACGCAGGCAACGCCGTAAATCGCCATTTTCCGCCGGTTGTTTTTACTTAAACTCAAATTGCTGGTTACTCGTGGGGTTCTTTCTCAAATCACAGACTTCACGCGTTTCTTGAGGTTGCCTTTGTGAGGAGGTCATCTTCACTTCCAATTTTTGATTCTTCATTTCCATAACATGCACATCGAGGATGGCGTGATGAGTGGGACCATCAATGGTGATTTTGCCAGAAGGAGCATCTATCGAAAATCCAGCTTCCAAAACTTTGGTAACCGCTTCACGGTCTAGGGTGCCGGCTTTGTTGGCCGCAGCTGCCCACAATTTGCAGGTTTGGTATTGAGAACACGCGATTTCATTGATGTCTTTGTCCGAACCATAAGCTTTGACCCAATTGGCCACAAAGGCTTTATTCATCGGGGTGTTGATTTGGGACGAGTAGTTGTAAGCGACCAAAATCCCATTGCCTTCGTCCGCAGTTAAAATTTGTTGCTCATTACCAACTCCCAGAGTCGTCGAAGTCATGGGAATTTTTGCCTTCATACCAGCGGCGGCCCATTGACGGAAAAAGGACAGGTGGGCACCACCTACTAAGGCGGTGATCAAAAAGTCTGGCTTGGCGTCTTGAATTTTTTTAATGGTGGCATTAAAATCAGACACATTCAAAGGAAAGAAATCCGTGCCAACTATGCTCCCGCCACCCGTTTGTACATACTTGGTAAACCATTTAGCCATGTATTGCCCGTAGTTGTAATCGGCGGCTAAGATATAGCCTTTTTTGGCGTTAAAAGCTTTCATGGCGTAAGGTATGAGTACTTCAACTTGTTGAGCTGGTGTTAATCCAGTTAAAAAGTTATTTCTGTCACAAACGCCACCTTCGTACAGAGGGGTATAAAAATACAAAGTTTTTTCACGGTTTAACAAAGGCCGTATAGCCTCCCTCGAGGCAGATAAAATTCCACCCATCACCAGATCGACTTTGTCTTGACGGGTGAGTTGTTGCGCCGACTTGGTATAGTTGGCTATATCCGATTGGGTGTCTAAGCTGATAATTTTAACTTTTCTACCCACTACCCCACCGGCCGCGTTGATTTCGTTGACGGCCAATTCAAGCCCTTTGAGCATGGGCTTGCCGTACCCCTCAAAAATACCGGATAAATCCAGTAAACTGCCCAATTTGATATCATCTGCGGCCTGAACCGAACTCCACATTAGGGGGAGGCTGGAGGCACCAGCTAAGGTTAACAATTGCCTACGGTCTAATTGCATACAGTTGCTCCTAAAATAAAAAAATAATTGAATAAAACGGTTTTAAGCGGCTTTGCAAACCCTTTATTGATCTTTGGATGGGGGTATTTTGGACTGCAATTGATCACCTAAGATATGACCAATTTTATCCATTACTGGCATACGCAAGGCCAGGTCTAAAATGCTATTGACGATCTGATTCGAGGGAGATGAATCGGTTACGCCCATGCCGTTTGCAGATTGGCCGAAGCCACTAAAATGATTGATTTTAATCGACTCAATTTTTTCTGCAGGTTTTACCAATTGTTCGGCTAGTTTGGGCATAGTTTGCAGTCTTTGGATTTCGATTTTATGCAATAAAATTCTTTCTGAGGTCGTGTTTTCGGCACCGATTAAAGCCGCCCGCCCCAAGGCCTCCAATTCCATACGCGTTTTTTCTGTTTGGGCCTGCATGACCTGTACTTCTGCTTGGGCTTGGGCTTCTGTCGTGGCGATCGAAGCTTGGGTTTGGGCTTTTAGGAGAGCTAGTTCATTGTCTTTGCCTACCCTAATGTGAGCGATTTCTTTTTCACGCAAAATGGCTTGTTTTTCTTGCGCTAATTTGGTTTGTTCTTGAGCGACTAAAATGCCAGACTTGGCGGTTTCTACTTGTGCCATGGTGGCAATCTCGGCAATTTGTTTTTCTGCCAATTGCATGGCAAACTGTACTTTTAAGACTTGGATTTGTAATTCATTTTCTTGTTTGATTTGCTCTAACTCCTTTTGTTTATTAAATTCAGCTTTTTGCGATTCAAACTCACTGTGTATGCGTTCCAAGTTGGCTAAGCGTTTGGCTTCTTCTTGGGATCGTACCATCTGGGTATTTTGTTCAACTTTGGCTTGTGTTAGCACTAAATCTAATTGTAATTGAGCAACTTGTTGTTCTCTTTCAATGTCTAACTTGCGCTTAAAAGCGTTGAGTTGGGTTTGTCTGACAGATACATCCGCGTCAGCCTCAATTTCTATGCGTTTCTTTTTGTGGTTAGAGACAATTTCTGCCAAATTCCGCATACCTACGGCATTAAAAGCATTGTTTTCAGCCACCTGAGCAAAAGAGGCTTGATCTATACGGGTAATCGACACCGACTCCATAAGTAAACCTACATGTTGCAGGTCTTCATGCAACTGAGCTTTGATTTTTTTGACAAAATCCCCACGATTTTGATGCAGGGTTTCCATAGACACCATAGCCACTGAGGCTTGGATGGCGTCTAACATGGGGGCATAAAGAAACTTGTCCAAAGATTCGCTTTGTAACACATCCATCCCAAAGGACTGCGCGGCTGTGGCTACGCCTTCGGCGTTGGGAGCAACTCGTACATGAAATTCCACCTCCATCTCCATACGCAACTTATCTTGGGTGATAAGATTATGCTGGCAATGAATGTGCATGCGTTGGGTGCGCATATTGATTTCTTCGATGCGGTGTAAAAACGGCAAGGCAAAAATACCCCCATCTAAGACCACTTTTTGCCCACCAGCTCCAGTACGCACCAAAGCCCTTTCTTTGGTTGATTTGAAATAATAATTTTGTAAAATGATGATAAAAACCACCAAAGCCACCAGAAGTACAATAATCCAAGTTAGCCAAGACATGATTTTAAAAATGGATGAAATAAAAATGGATTCTTAGCGCAAACTTTGAACGGGTGATTCGACTTGGATCTAGCTAAAATGTTATGCAAGGCTAGCACTGTCTTGTCCTCATTGGCGACGGGGTCTTTGACCAGCCTACTACTTGGACATTATACCTATTATGAGGTGTTTCTTGAGTCGGTCACCTAATTTTTTTAACCTAAGACCCATTCATAGCAGAATAAAGACTATAAGAGACCTTGGCACCATCGGCTGGTGTTGCGGTTACACCTCCGCGAGCTATTCTTGCATAACGACTTCAACTGGCTTGATAAGGTCCTGAGGTGCCACCTAATTTTTCAGCCAGATGAATGTTGTGAATACGCATAGCACGATCTCTGGCTTTACACATATCGTAGATGGTGAGTAAAGCCGCTGAAACTGCACACAAAGCCTCCATTTCGACACCGGTCTTACCATGGGTGCTGACACTGACTGCACAATTCACGCAATGGTTAATGGGGTCACAATCAAACTCGACCTGGATTTTTTCGATAAATAAGGGATGACACAAGGGTATCCATTCGCTGGTTTTTTTACTGGCTTGAATCGCCGCTATGCGGGCAACTCCTAAAACATCGCCTTTGGCATGCTCAATACGCCTAATTTTTTCTAAAGTTTCCGGCAACATGTAAATCTGCCCTTTGGCGATAGCTAAGCGATAGCTACTGGCTTTGTCACCTACATCAACCATTTGAGCTTGTCCATATTGGTCAAAATGATTAAATTCTTTCATGGTTTGTCAGGAATGAGATCTGGTCGAAATTCCTCAGTCAAAGTTTTGCTTTGCCAAGAACGCCAAGCTCCAATGTTTTTATGATGACCCGATAGGAGGACTTCGGGTACGGGTTGTCCTTGCCAAATTTCTGGACGGGTATAGTGCGGATAATCTAATTGTCCTTGTAAATCTTGCTGAAAACTCTCTTCTTTGAGACTGTCGCTCGAATGGAGTACTCCCGGCAATAAACGCAAAAGTGCTTCTAAAAAGACCATAGTAGGGAGTTCACCACCTGACAAAACATAATCTCCTATACTTAATACATGATCCACATACTGATCTATAAATCTTTGGTCCACACCTTCGTAGCGACCACACAAAATAATGCCACCTGCCGAATCGACCCATGGGTTCACCGTCGCTTGGGTTAATAGAGGAGCACTGGGAGTAAAATAAATCAGTGGGCAAGTCGCGCCGTCGATTCTGTGCTGACGGATGACTTGCAGGCATTGCCAAAGTGGCTCTGCCATCAAGACCATACCCGGACCCCCTCCATACGGGCGGTCGTCCACCCGACCTTTATTTTCAGCTGGAGCGTAAGTGCGTGGATTCCAATAATGCAACTCTACCAGACCTTGGGTTATGGCCCGACGGATCACCCCCTTTGAGAAATAAGGTGAAAAGACTTCAGGAAATAAACTGATCACATCCCAGCGCATTTTCTTCAATGTATGGTTAATAATCCAATTGCCAGTCAACCATAATGCAATTCTGCAAAATATCTACTTGATCTATATAGTGTGCTATGAATGGAATGAGCATTTTTTTATCTTCATGGTGGACCACCAATAAATCCTGTGCGCCAGCATTCATGATACTGCCTACTCTACCAAGAAGCAGACCTTGGCGGTTGTACACGGTTAAGCCGATTAAGTCGATCCAATAATATTCATTGTGGAGGGGAGGGGGCAAATGGGATCGTTCTACATAGACTTCCCAACCGATCCAAGATTCGGCCATTTCTTTATGGTACAAACCTTTGAATTTAATGCGTAACCCTTTGTGAGCAGGCTGAACTTGGTCGATTTTAGCCAGAATACCCAAAGTGGGTGGCGGGTGAGAAGTATCGACCCTAGGTAAGGATAACCAGCAATCGGTTAATGTATGCCATAAGTGACTCCCGTGGTTGTACAATTTTAGGTTGATCCACCCTCGAACCCCCCATGTACTGACAATTTCCCCGTAGAGGATGCTATTGGTTGGTAAATTTTGCTGGGGTGCAGAGCCAAGTTGGTATTCTTGAGCTTTGGGTTGTGCAGTCATGGGGGCGTGCTGGTTACTCATTTTTATTGAAGCTATTGTGCACGGGTTTGCCAGCATTCTCCCAGCGGGTTAAGCCAACAGAGGGTTTTTATGGATGCGCTTGACCAGTTTAACTACTGTATCCGAGGCTTGTGCTCCGGTATTTTGCCAATGCTTCAAACGCTCCAAATTAATCGATAAGGAGTCAGCACTTTCTTTGAGAGGGTTATAATACCCCAATCGCTCTATAAACCTGCCGTCGCGCGGTGAGCGTTTGTCGGCGACAACGATGTGGTAAAAAGGACGGGATTTGGCACCCGCGCGCGCTAATCTGATGACAACCATTGTGGAATTGAAATATATAATATAAGTACACCTGAATTGGCTATTGTACCACATCGGTCAAGAATGGAAGAGATTTTTAAAAGGAATTTTTAAACTAGCAAAACATGATGCCCTACATAATACCTAGCTATTCGGCTATTTTGGCTTTGCTTTTCCTTTATTTAAGTGTTTACACTATAAAGATGCGTCGAAAGGCTCAAGTGTCTTTGGGCGATAATAACCAACCGGAATTATTGACCGCCATTCGTGCACACGCTAATTTTAGCGAGTATGTTCCCTTATCGCTGATTCTCCTAGGATTTTTGGAGTTACAGGGTGTATTCCCGTGGGCTTTGCACTTTTTAGGCGTGGCTTTATTGGTGGGTCGTTGCTTGCACGCTATAGGCTTAACTCAGGGAGTCATGCGATTCCGGGTGTTGGGCATGGTTCTTACGATGATGGTATTGGTGGTAGCGAGTGTCTGGTTGTTGTGGAGGTGTTTACCATCTATGTTTTAAGACCATGACTTCTCATCTTATTGTGCGTCCGAGCGAAGACCGAGACCTGGCAAGTATTACCACCCTTTACGCTCACCATGTCTTGTATGGTACGGGTACCTTTGAATTAGAGCCTCCTTCGGAAGCAGAAATGCTTGCTAGGCGTACGGCTATACTGGCACAAAAGCGCCCCTATTTGGTGGCGGAAAAGTCGGGACAAGTGGTCGGATTTTGTTATGCTGGCATGTTCCGCACCCGCTCGGCTTATGCACATACGCTAGAAGATTCAGTGTATGTGGACGATCAATGGCAACATCGTGGTATTGGTCAGGCTTTGATGTGGGAATTATTACGCATCCTTAGTCAACAAGGCGTTAGACAAATATTGGCTTTAATTGGTGATAGCCAAAATATAGGCTCGGTGCAACTCCATCGTCGATTGGGGTTTCAACAGGTTGGTACTTTGCCCGCAGTCGGTTGGAAGTTTGACCGCTGGCTAGATGTCGTGGTCATGCAAAAAGCTCTGGGCTATGGTGCGAGTTTACCACCCGTGGTTTCTTTGGAGTAAGAGGGCTACATTTTAAATGGAGTGGAAGTATAATTAAAATGTCATTTTTGGCTATTTTTGTCAAAAAATTCATTTTAATTTAAGGAAAACCATTATGTTGGTGCAATTTAGCGTGAAAAATTGGCGATCTATTAAAGACGAACAAACGCTTAGTATGGTGCAGGCTAAGGGAAATGAATGGGAGGCTGATAATACATTTGAGGCAGGAGGTGCCCTTGGGACACCTCGTCTCTTGCGATCTCTGGTGATTTACGGTGCCAATGCCGCTGGAAAATCCAACATAATCAATGCCATGCTTTTTATGAAGCATTATGTGGTAGGCTCAGCACAAAAGCAACTTGGCGACGCTATTGGCGTGCAACCCTTCTTGCTGGATGCGAGTGCTGAAACCGCACCCTCTGAGTTTGAAATGATTTTCCTAGCAGAAGGAGTTCGATACCAATACGGCTTTGCCGCTACTTCCCAAAGAGTGGTTGAAGAATGGCTGATAGCTTATCCCAAAGGGCGACCCCAACGCTGGTTTAGCCGTATGTCGGTTGAGGGTGATACCTACCATTGGGAATTTGGTAGTTATTTCACCGGGTTAACTGGATCCAAACAGTTATGGCAAGATTCTACGCGTGCCAACGCCTTGTTTTTGTCGACAGCGATACAGTTGAATAACCAGCAATTAAAACCTATTTATCATTGGTTTAGGACCAAGTTATGGGTCATAGGCGGGGACGAGGGGAGCTATACTGCCTCTCTATGCACAAAAGCCGAATATCGTACCCAAATATTGACCTATTTAAAAGCCGCTGACCTAGACATTGACGAGGTTCAAGTGGAAACTCGAAAGGTAGCAGGGGATCTTCCAGATCATCTGCTGGAAGTATTAAACTCCACCCTCCTTGAAAAACTCAAGGCTCAAGAGGTATTGGATATTAAAACGGTTCATCGTTTTGCACAGGGTAGGTCCATCCATTTTAGTATGGATGATGAGTCAGATGGTACCCAAAGGTTTTTTGCTTTGGCAGGTCCGTGGATCGAGAGTCTCGAAAAAGGGAGTATCGTGTTGGTTGATTAATTGCACACGAGTTTACATCATAAGTTATTGGAATTTATGGTCAAACTTTTTAACAACAGCGAATCC
>JASGCH010000056.1:0-3280 GCA_030054245.1 Gammaproteobacteria bacterium
GCCTAATGTCCCCAAAATCAAGGGGGTAGCAATGCGTAGAATCGCCAAACCAAAATCGTAATTGAATACAAAATCTAAGACACTAAACATGGTATGGGAACATAGTAAAGAAGGATTAGTGCCTATTTTCGCAAGCACCGAAAATGCACATGGGTAGTGTGCTCCCCGTGGCTTTGACCTACTGCAAACCGTGAACGGTTCTAAGACTACATGTGTTTTCTGCGCACCAACTTAAATTTTAACAGTAGACTTCCTGCCATAGTCGTCAACAACACCATGGAGACTATCAAATCTGCCAAATAGGTTGGCACGGCAATGGCTCGACTCATACTGTCGGCACCAACCAAAACACCCGCCACAAAAATCGCCGCCACAATGACTCCGAGAGGATTTAATGCAACCAATAGGGCAATGATAACCCCGGTCATACCATACCCTGGAGACATATCTAAGGTCACATAACCGGTTCTTCCAGCAACCTCAACCACACCTGCTAATCCAGCTAAACCGCCGGATAATAGTGAAGTCAGCAACACCGTCCTTAAAACCGGTAAACCCATAAATCTGGCCGCGTTTGGGTTAGCCCCCACAGAACGAATACTTAACCCCAATACGGTAAATTTTAATAGTATCCAACACAATAAGGCCGCGGCTAGAGCCAATAGCAAGCCCGTATGCAAACGGGTTTGGGCAATCAATTTTGTTAATTCTAGCTGGCCATTGATAGCCATACTTTGAGGCCAACCTAATGCAGATGGGTCTTTCATAGGCCCGTTTAACATCATCGAAACAAACAACAGAATGATAAAATTTAACAACAAAGTGGTTACCACTTCATCGACCCCTAAATAGGCCTTCAACCAAGCACAAAACAATAAAATCATGGCTCCTGCCAAGAACCCCGCTAATAACATCAATCCAAACCAAACACTGGTAGGCAATATCGAATCTACGGTAGGCAGGCTACCCACGGCTACCGTCGCCAAAGCTCCTAAATACAATTGCCCTTCGGCACCAATGTTATAAAATTTAGCTTTGAATGCGACAGCTACCGCCAAGCCAGTAAAAATTAAAGGGGTAGCACGGGTAAGCGTCTCAGTCAAGGCAAAAAGTGAACCAAATCCTCCCTGCATCAGCAACACAAAAGTTTTACCAACGGGTGCACCCGACCACACAATAAACACCGAAGTCAAAAATACATTCACCAATACCACCACCATGAGAGTCAATGCCACCCTTTGCCAAGACAATCGCAATATGCGTTCCCAGCGAAACTTAGTGTACATCTGGCAATCCCATCATAGCTAAGCCCATTTCAGTCATCGTCCAATCACTTTTGCAGGGACTCAGACGACCCGAATGGAGTACACCGATTCTATCTGACAAGGCTAACACCTCATCTAAATCTTCAGAGATAAGTATCACGGCCGACCCAGCTTGTGTCGAGGCAATGAGTCGTTGATGGATCTCCGCCACAGCACCAATATCCAATCCCCAAGTAGGTTGATGCATGACGATGAGGGGAGACACGGCGGTCAAAGATTGCCGGGTTAATTCCCGACCTAGAATCAACTTTTGGATATTACCTCCAGATAACTGACCACTAGGCTGCCCTATATGGGCAATAGATACTTGAAACGCTTGGATCAATTGATGAGCAAACCTTAGAGCTATTTTCTTTTTAATAAACTGGGCCACACTAAACCGCTGAGTATGCACCCATTCTAAAATACAATTTTCCCAAATTGTTAGATCAGCAACCACTCCGGTGTTCTTTCTATCTTGGGGAACTCTGGCAATCTCAAGTTCGACAACCCGGCGCGGTGAGTCCGGATAAGGCTGTCCTTTAAATTGCACTTCACCGGTATCTGCTTTCAAAGTACCGTTCAAAATGTGTGCCAAAGCCACTTGGCCATTGCCAGCCACCCCAGCGATACCCAAAATTTCACCAGCTCTAACATCTAAATTAACACCGTTTAGCTTGTCAAATTGTTGGCTACTCACATTTCTAAATGTACAAATACACTCTGAGTCGGCACGGCTGATTTTTGGTTTTTGCAGTGATTCGACCCTATGTCCCAGCATACTATGCGCCAACTTTTCTTTGTCCCAATCGTGGGTAGGAGCTTGTTTCACCAGTTTGCCCTTGCGTAATACGGCTATACTGTCAGCGACCATAAACACTTCAGATAATTTATGGCTAATGAACACAATAGACAGCCCTTCGGCGGTCATTTTTTTTAAGACCTGAAAAAGTCCTGCGCTTTCTTGAGGGGTTAACACTGCCGTCGGTTCATCTAAGATCAAAATCGAAGCCCCACGGTACAATGCTTTAACAATTTCCACCCTTTGTTTCTCACCAACACTCAAGTTAATGATCTTATCATCAGGATTTATCGACATTCCAAGCCACTGAGCAATGTGTAAAATTTTGGCTCTGGCTTGTGCCCGTAAAGACCTCAGAGACCACATACTTTCAGTGCCCAATAAGATGTTATCCATAACCGTTAAATTATCCGCCAGTGTAAAATGCTGGTGGACCATACCTATACCGGCACCCAAGGACATTTTGGGATTTCCAGTCATCAACTCCTTACCATTGACTTTAATAAAGCCCGAATCCGGTTTGTATAACCCAAACAAAATCGACATCAAGGTCGATTTACCAGCCCCATTCTCACCTAGTAAAGCCAAAACTTCACCTTGGTGTAGGTCTAAATTAATGTCCGAGTTGGCCTGCAAGTCACCAAATTTTTTGCTGATGCCACGCAAACTTAAAACCACCTTATTCATTCATTTATTGCTAAAAAGACCATCAACACCAAAAATTGCGAGTGATCACCAGTTCCACTTTACTAGCAACCATTGCACCCGAGAGACTTTTGCACCGACGGCTACTCCGCTGACAATCAAAACCAAAATCATTCTAACCGACCAAACAACCCGCGGAAATCATCCTTAGTAACCCACCAAACAACCTGCGGAAATCCTTAGTAACCCACCAAACAACCCCGCTAAAATCATCCTTAGTAACCCACCAAACAACCCCGCTAAAATCATCCTTAGTAACCCACCAAACAACCTGCGGAAATCCTCAGTAACCCACCAAACAACCCGCGGAAATCATCCTTAGTAACCGACCAACAACTCGCGAAAATCATCCTTAGTAACCAACCAAACAACCCGCGGAAATCATCCTTAGTAACCGACCAAACAACCCGTGCAGAAATCATCCTTAGTAACCGACCAAACAACCCGTGCAGAAATCATCCTTAGTAAC
>JASGCH010000056.1:3380-3457 GCA_030054245.1 Gammaproteobacteria bacterium
CGACCAAACAACCCGCGCGGAAATCCTTAGTAACCGACCAAACAACCCGCGCGGAAATCCTTAGTAACCGACCAAAC
>JASGCH010000056.1:3557-7712 GCA_030054245.1 Gammaproteobacteria bacterium
AACCTGCTAAAATCATCCTTAGTAACCGACCAACAACCCGCGAAAATCATCCTTAGTAACCCACCAAACAACCCCGCTAAAATCATCCTTAGTAACCCACCAAACAACCCGCGGAAAATGGATGAGTTACAAGGCGCCGAGTACCGCAGACCTCGACGCATACACCTAAGTATGCGAGAGGTCGAGGAACGGAGCAACACCGTAAATCGCCATTTTCAGCCGGTTGTTTTTACAAGGCGCCGATTACCGCAGACCTCGACGCATACTAAGTATGCGAGAGGTCGAGGAGCGAGGCAACACCGTAAATCGCCATTTTCCGCGGTTGTTTTTACAAGGCGCACCGTACCGCAGACCTCGACGCATACACCTAAGTATGCGAGAGGTCGAGGAGCGAGGCAACGCCGTAAATCGCCATTTTCAGCCGGTTGTTTTTACAAGGCGCCGAGTACCGCAGACCTCGACGCATACACTAAGTATGCGAGAGGTCGAGGAACGGTGCAACGCCGTAAATCGCCATTTTCCGCGGTTGTTTAATTGGACTTGGGTGGATTGTCGTTAACTTTCACTTGATATTTACCCTCCAGTATGGCTTTTTCTTTAGCTCGCACCTTAGCTACCAAATTTTCAGGAATTTTCTTCTCAAAAGTTCCAAGTGGTGCCAATGATGACCCTTTGTTGCGCATCGTAGAATAGACCCCGTAGTCTTCCGCTTTAAATTTGCCGGACTTTACATTGGCAATAGCCATATTAGCCGTAGGCTCAAAATGCCAAAGCGCAGAAGAGATCACTGTATCTGGGTACTGAGCCTGTGTATTGATGACATTACCTATGGCCAATTTACCTTTTTCTTTAGCGGCGTCGCTAACTCCAAATCTTTCAGCGTACATAATATCCGCACCTTTGTCTATCATCGCGAAAGCGACTTCTTTAGCCTTAGGAGGATCAAACCAGCTATTGATAAAACTGACACTGAATTTAATTTTTGGATTTATTTCTGTAGCACCTTCCATAAAGGCATTCATCAAACGATTAACCTCAGGTATAGGGAACCCTCCGACCATCCCAATATGATTCGATTTAGACATTCCACCGGCAATCATGCCAGTCAAATAAGCCGCGTCTTGAATATAATTGTCAAAAACGCTGAAATTAGGCTCTTGAGGTTGCAATGAAGATCCCATTAAAAAAGCCACCTTAGGGAAGTCTTTGGCGACTTTGCGGGCAGCGGCTTCCACCGCGAATGACTCACCTAAAATGAGCGCGTTACCACTTTGAGCATATTCTCTCATGACCCTTTCATAATCTGCATTGCTCACATTCTCACTTGCTTTGTATTCAATTTCGCCTTTAGCCTCAGCCGCTTTGAGTGCCGTATGAATTCTAGAAACCCATTGCTGCTCAAACGGCACGGTATAAATACCCGCAACTTTTAGTTTTGCGGTTTGTGCTTGTATAACGCCCCCCAAACTTAAACTAGTTAGAATGGCAAGCATTCCTTTAAGAAGAGTTCTTCTGATGTGCAACATATCATTCCTTTACAAAAAAAATAAACCATTCGATTATAAATGCTTTTAGAATAAAAATTCTATATGAAAGACTGTTGCACCATCGGCTGGTGCCGCTCGACGAGCTACCAAAGTACAAGGCTTTAGCTGCGCGCAACCAGCGGAATTTACTCAAATGACCATGGTGGATGCTCCAAGTCTCGCATATTGAGTAAACGCGAGACTTGGAATGAAAGCCCAATGGATAGCGCAACGAACTGAGGCACCAGATAACGCAGTAATTTGGTAGTGTAGTAGGTTGTGCAATAGTCATTGACATGTATTCATATAAAAAAACCTTGCCTAACCTCGGGCGAGCGGTCATAATTACAGCTTCACACACCCGCAGAATTTACTCAGATGTTCATCTGGGGCAAACCCCATAACGCCATAATTTGACGGTATATACCCATGTGAAACAAGGGCATAGCCGTCTTTATTTCCGCAAACTAAGAACCATTCATATCTACTCTATTTGATAATGAAAGAATTTGATATTATTCAAAAATACTTCAATAAGCCTATTTCCACTAAACATCAACCCTTTATTAATTTGGGTATTGGCGATGATTGTGCTTATTTACAAACCTATGAATCCCAAGAGTTAGCCATAACTCAAGATATGTTTATCGAAAATGTGCATTTTTTTTCTAACACTTCCCCTCACGCCATCGGTTATAAAGCTTTGGCTGTAAATTTAAGCGACTTGGCGGCGGCTGGAGCCAAACCTTTGGCGTTTCTCCTCTCCCTATCCTTACCGGAAGTCAATGACTTATGGTTGGAACAATTTTCGCAAGGTTTATTTGCATTAGCCAATCAATTTGAATGTAACCTCATTGGTGGAGATACTTCACGCGGTCCCTTAAGCATAACCATTACTGCATTCGGACTGAATAAAAATAAAAACGCTTTGTTGCGTAAAAACGCATGTTTGGGAGATGATATCTATGTCAGTGGTCATTTGGGAAATGCTCGTCTAGCATTAGAAGCACTGTTGGGAAAAATCACCGTATCTGTAGAATGTTTAGAAAAATGCAAACGCCATTTAGAATACCCAATACCTAGGGTGGCTCTAGGCCAAGCCCTTAGTCCATTTGCCCACGCATCTATCGATCTTAGTGATGGTTTATTAGGGGATTTACAACACATTTTAAATGCCTCTAAAGTAGGGGCTCAAGTGTACTACGATTCTCTATTTACACCGCTTACTTTAAGTGCCGAGGTTCTCCAATTAAGCCCCCAAGAGCAAAGGCTCTGCGTATTATCCGGCGGAGATGATTACGAGCTATTATTTACTGCTCCCAGAAAGCACCAAGCAACGATTGCCAAAATATCACAAGACTTACAAATACCTCTTACCGCTATAGGTACTATCATAGACGAGCCAAATTCCCTGATTTTATACGATCTTCAAGGTCATCAAGTCAGCTATCAAGATGTTTCTTATCAGCACTTCTCCTAGTGCAAAACTGTTGCACCATCGGCTGGTGCCGCGGTTACAATAGTAAGATCGTTGCACCATCGGCTGGGGCCGCTCGGTGAGCTGTCATCATTACAAGTCTGGATTTTCCATCCAGCTTCATTTCCGAATTCGTTCATCCGGGGTGAACCACATAACGCATTGATTTAACAGTGTACTTCTGCTTTGAAATAGAAGTAGAACGATCCTTTAAAAGGATACCATCCAAATGAAATTACTATTCAATCCGCTACACTTTATTTCTTTTCTCGGGGGAGTAGGATTTTCCCCCATTGTACCTGGCACGCTAGCAACAGTGGTCGCATGGATCAGTTATTCGGCATTTTTAGCTCAGCTACCCGCTCTCACGCTTTACCTTTTTTTGGGAATTGGCTTTTTCATCGGGTGCCTAGCCGCACATTGTAGTGCCAAAGCTTTAAAGCACCCTGATCCAAGTGCTATCGTCATCGACGAAGTCATTGCATTTTGGTTCTTACTGAGTTTACCCTCATACGGAGAAGTACCCATACCTCAGTGGTTGCTATTTGGCCTTTTTAGATTTTTTGATATTTCCAAGCCCTTTTTTATAAAAAGGGTAGATCATTACTTTAAACAGCCCGGGAAAGAAAATTGGGTTGGTCTTGGAATTATGTTAGATGATCTAGTCGCCACAGCTTGTGCCTATTTGGTGGCTCTTGTTATCTTGGAAAGCGTGAGCTTAAGTTATCTCTAAAAGACATGACACAAGACTAGACAAGCTACTATGAAAAAGACTGTTGCAACCATCGGCTGGTGCCACGGTTGCCCAATTACTGCGTTATGCGGTACTCACCAGCGAATGATCAGCTTCAGAAAGGAAGCTGGGGGCGATCGCGGAAGCTTTGTACTTTGACAGCTCACCGAGCGGTATAGCTGATGGTGCAACCGTTTTACAGCAGTCTTGCTGTAATTTAGAGATATTTGCACCGACGGCTACGCCGCTATCTACACCTCCGCGAGCAGATACTCAATAGTCGAGAATAGCTCTCGACAGCGTTATGTTTTTCCGTTCTATGGTCTCGCACATTGAGTATCTGCGAGACTTGGAGCGCCCACCATGATCATCTTCGGAAATAAAGCTGGTTGCGCGCAACTCAAGCCTTATACTCAGGT
>JASGCH010000057.1 GCA_030054245.1 Gammaproteobacteria bacterium
TTTTAATACTTCTGCACCGTCAGGATAAACCAGCAAAGCACAATCGTAAAAACCTTGACTCAAAGGAGGATTGGTCACAATGACGAACAAATTTTGCATAGATCTGAGAGCTAGGACTGTTTGAGATTTATCGGGGCTATCCAATTAGCGATTTGGGTGTCACAGAACTGGTCGGTGCCAAGCGATTTCGCAGGGCGACGAACGCGACCGGATGATTCCTCCCGTTCGTGGCGCCACAGTCTTGTCTTTTGGGAACTTAGGCACGATACTTCATTATATTCCAATAGAGACCTTGGTGTACCATAGACCTTACAAGCTAACGAGGCTTAGCTAGCCATAAGGTGCCTGTCCAAGTAGTGGTTTCAAGGGTAGGTTTTAATTCGGCTTTTCCTACGCTTAATCCCTGATAAGTGCGTAGTCCTACGAGCCATTCGCTGAAAGCTCGGGCGTTTACCGAGGTCCATTGCACTTTAGCACCACCTTGTTCCAAACTGACCTGGGCGGCTGGGTCTATTAAATGGACGGATTGCTTGAGTTGGCTAAACCAAGTCTGGTCATCGGTGGGTACTTTAGGAAATTTGCGCACTTCCTTTGCTTGATCAGAGAAATTTTCGATTTGTCGAAATAAAAGTAAAGCCGCTTGCTCATCGGTTTGCATTCTGGGCATGACCCAGAGGGTCAATGCACCCCCCAATAGGCTAATCAAGAGCGTGGCAAGCAGTAGCCAAGAAGATGGCGACTTAGGGTGGGTGGGTTCTCGGGCTACCCTAAACTTGTTGAGGATTTTCATGAGGGTACTTGGCAAGTAAACACCCAATTTTGCCCTAGGGGTTGTGCGTGATAACCACTGCTACGCCATTTAAATAAATCGTCTTGACTAAAGCTCACGGCTTGGCTAAAACGAACCGTCAACGCGCTTGGGTGAAATTCAATTTTATCTAGGGTGGCTAGCTTCATTTTGGCCATTTTACTCAGGATGACATCTAGGTCGCATAGATAGGCCTGCCCGTGTTGTGCATGGTCTTGAGACAAGGCACGGTGCATTTGTAGGGTGGGGTCTAACAGCGTCGTGATTTCAGGGTAAGTGGATTGTACTAAAGCGAGGGTCTCTTGGCGCAACCACTCGGTTTGCGAGCGAGTCAGCCAGATGAGGTAAATACTACCTAATAAGTGGGTGAAAGCTATGGCAAAAAGCAAATACCGCAAGCCTTGCCACTGCCGTCCATAGAGCAGTTGCCCGCTGATATGTTTGAGTGACTTGCTCACAAGATGGCGTTTATGGGTGGACCATTCACCTACCGCAAAGTTCCAAGGACAGGTAGCGAATTGCAACAGCCAGAATGGCTTAGAAAACAGGGAGTAAGGCGTATTTTCAGGGAGCGTTGCAATCAAACTAGGTTGCGTCCAAATATCCCCCGCTAGTTCTTGGCTACCCTCTGGCCAGTTGGCGACCACCACGCCATCTGGCAGGCATTGAATAGCCAAAGATTGTCCGCAATAATCCAATAGATAATTGGTTAACTTGGGTTGCGGATAAAATTCTGGGCATATTTTTTTGACTTCTTTGCCAGCTTGTAGTAGAGGGTCCAAGATTTTTCTTAAACTCATTTTGCTACAAATAGCCACTAATTGATAAATGGTACCGTCTTGTGGCAGTGGCTTGGAAACCCATTGTACATCTTGTACGGGTTCCAGTAATTCCGAAGACAAGAGGCTTGCGACGGCGAGGTTAAAATTTTTACCTTTGAGAGGGGGGACGCGTATTTTTTGCCAAGACACCCATTGCCAAGGCAACAAGACGATAAGCTCATCATCGCTAGGTAACTCATGGGCTGGCACTTCTTGGTTCTGAGCTTGAATACTTTCGTCCGGGGCAAATTGTATGTAGTGGTAAGAACTTCCTAAGGGTTTGGTCAGGTCTATTTCCAAAATGAGCATAGAGTAGAGCCGAATAAATGACCACAATAAGGTAAACCCAGACGGGCTACCTTCAGAAACTACCCCAAGCTAGGGGTAGTGAATGGGGAACCAAGAATTGGTCGGCGTGGCGGGATTCGAACTCGCGACCCCTTGCACCCCATGCAAGTGCGCTACCTGGCTGCGCTACACGCCGATAAATGGATATTCAGTAACTTAAGGATGATGCCAATGAGCCCTCAAGACTGCGATTTAGAGCCTATTATAACGAAAAAATCGGTCATTTAGCCAATCGACCGATTAAAAAATTAGACTGTTGGGCATCGGCCGTCGGTGTAAAGGTCTCACAAGTGCTTTCCTTGAACTGAGTACGGGAATGGGGTAAAACTATGGTTTGGTTAGGCGTTTTTAATGAGCTGGTAGAGCTTACCAAGGATTGTCCAGACCCATTGGATGAGTGATACAAGCGATGCTGGTAGAAAATGCCATTCCCTAAAATAGTTTAGTAAAATCATAGTGATGACCGTGAACATGGTACCAAGAACCATCCGCGGGCTTAGGCTAATCCATTTTTGAAGTCCTTCTATCGCCTCTTTTAGCGGATACAAAGCCAAACCAATCGCAAATAGAAGCAGGAAGGACACGGCTAATAGTTCGAGCTGAAGTAAGCGCGTTTGAACTTTTTTTATAGCATCACCATGACCTGATGGTGGATATTTATTGGCAAATAGGTTGGCTACCCAATAAATAACTAGGTATAAGACTGACGCTAATACACCAAACCCTAAGAAGGGATCCGGTATATGCGACATAAGGGTTTGTAAATCTACGGATAACTCCGGATAGAATTTTGTAAATCCTATCATAGTTAATATAAATAAGCCGCATAGCCAAAACAGCCATTTTGCGGGTGGTTTTTCAGAGTACCAAATTAATTTATAAGGATTAGACAAATCTACCGAGGCCTTACATGCCTCATAAAACAAGAACGGGACATAAAAAACACCAGAAAATTTAGTCGCCAGTCTGTAGATAGTGGCGATGACAGATATGGGTAATTTGTAAAATATAGCACCACATTCGGCGGTGAATTGAAGAAGTTCGTTGAGCAATCGGCTAGTTTTTGTACCACTTGAACTTGATGCTAACTCATCTGCGATGAGCTGGGTTTGCTGGTCCAATGGGCTGGAACCTTGGGTAGAGGAGGGCAAAGCTTCACTTTTGGTAAAAAGGTCTCTCATCATGAGATTTTCTTTCAAATTGGCGCCAATTTGCTCCATGCCAGCACTCCAATGTTTGATGGTTGCGATGATTCTAATCAAGGTATAAGTCCATAAGACTCCCGCTAGCACTACCGCTACCGCTCCCGCTCCCGCTAGCGCTACCGCTAGCGCTACCGCTCCCGCTCCCGCTAGCGCTACCGCTCCCGCTCCCGCTCCCGCTCCCGCTAGCGCTCCCGCTCCCGCTAGCGCTCCCGCTCCCGCTAGCGCTAGCGCTACCGCTCCCGCTCCCGCTCCCGCTAGCGCTACCGCTACCGCTCCCGCTCCCGCTCCCGCTACCGCTACCGCTACCGCTACCGCTCCCGCTACCGCTAGCGCTCCCGCTACCGCTAGCGGTAGCGCTCCCGCTCCCGCTCCCGCTAGCGCTACCGCTCCCGCTCCCGCTAGCGCTACCGCTCCCGCTCCCGCTCCCGCTAGCGCTACCGCTCCCGCTAGCGCTATAAATCTTCTATGCTTACTTAATTGGATAGCTAAATTTTTGGATGCCTCCGACTTTAACAATAACCACGGGGAAATGAGTAATTGTATCAATATAATAGCATAAGGTTTAGGGTTATCAAGTTGTTGGAGCCAGTTAATCATAGCACCCAGAAGAGTACTCAACCCATCTAAGGTACCGAATATACTAGCTAAGGCCTTTTCCCAAGCTTCTAGGTTAAGATCATGCCTATGGATAATCAGCGCTGGGATAAAAATTAAATACAAATAAACCGCAAAAACCGTTTCCAAAATAGCCAAAATAGATATTTTCTGATAATCTAGCTTCCAAACCCTGTCAGAGCAAAGGTGCCAGTTTTTGAACTCGTCGTCAACCTTCGGAGCCACCGGCTTGGGATTTGTTTGGGTATTATCTGTATCCATAGCTGTCGTCGTATTCGTTGGGGGAGATACATTTTGAATAGGGTAAATTGTATCCCACTATCGTCAACTCTTGGGAAAGTGTTAGGGTTTTCCTAGAATATAAATGCACGGGGTGGAGCGGTTGGGTAAATCAGCGTTGTGCCGGCGCCAATCGGCTAGCGTTCTGGTTTGAATGCGTTGTGCTTCTAAGGTGAGCCCTTGGCTTATCGATAAATAAACTTCTGGGTGGCGAATTTGTAATAGCTCAGTGCACAACTTGACATTTCGATAGGGAGTTTCTATAAATATTTGGCTTTGTCCAGTACGCTGGATAGCCTGTATTAAATGCTCGAGTTTTTGATGTAAATCAACCGAGTTTTTGGGTAAATAGCCAAGAAAAGCAAAATGTTGTCCATAAAGACCACTGGCAGATAGAGCTAAAATAATAGAGCAAGGACCTACCAATGGCACCACCTGAATGGATTGACTATGGGCGAGTTGCACCATAGTCGCCCCGGGGTCAGCGATGGCTGGCATACCGGCTTCGCTGGCCAAACCCATAGAATGACCCGCTAGGATAGGGGCTAACAAATCACAGGATTGGGTCACATTGACGCTCTCAGATTGAGCAGGTAATTGTTGAATGTTGAGATGTTGGATGGGATGACACAAAGGAACTATGGCGTCCACGCGTTTTAGGAACGCTCGCAAACTTTTACTGTTTTCGCACAGCCAATGCGTTAAGGTGGCGATGATTTGCAAATTGGCTAGGGGCAATACTTGGTGGAGTGGGGTTTGAAATGCACTTCCAAAATCCAAAGGGGTGGGCACTACATACAGTTTGGCAATGGGTTGGGTCATAGGTAGGGGCGGTTGATTGCTTTTAGGTACATGGTAAGCATGATGAATTGGAGGTTATCGAAGATCGGTTAAACTTAGGTAAGACTGTTGCACCAGCCGTCGGTGCCATAGTCTTTAGGTGTGATTTTAGTTTAGATCAAGACTATGATAAAAGGAACACGCGTGCGTACAGTGGGGTTAATGGTTATGATGGTGAGGTGTTCAAGGTTAGTTTTTAACTTTTGTCATTTTTTTGTAGTACAATCGTAGCGGTTTCATTTACAATTTAGAATTTAAGGATTTCCATGGAAAACAATTTGAGTGCTACTGCAATTGAAGCAATAGAAAAGAGAGTCAAAGAGATAGTGTCCAAACAATTGGGGGTTGATGAGGATAGCGTAACCAACAACAAGGCGTTTATCGCAGATTTAGGAGCTGATTCACTGGATACTGTCGAGTTAGTGATGGCCTTAGAAGAGGCTTTTGATATTGACATACCCGATGAAGAGGCTGAAAAAATCACTACCGTGCAAAAAGCCATTGATTTTGCTGTAAAAAATGCCAAGGTATAATCCATACTGAGGATACAACTTATGGGTTTATTATGAATCGCAGACGGATAGTGGTGACGGGGCTGGGGTGTGTTACTCCTTTGGGAAATACAGTTAAGGATTCATGGGATGGCGCTGTAGCTGGAAGGTCTGGCATTGGCTTGGTAACTCGGTGTGATGTAAGCAACTTACCTTGTAAGATTGCTGGCGAAGTGAAAGGCCTAGACTTGGATAAGTATTTGTCGGCTCGTGATATTAGAACCTTAGATACCTTTATTCATTATGGTGTGGTTGCCGCCAAAGAAGCGGCGGCTGATGCTGGGTTAGAAACGGGTGAGGGTTTATCAGACGAACAATCTGAGCGCTATGGTTGCGTCATTGGGTCCGGTATTGGAGGGCTGAGTTACATTGAACGCACGGCCGCTGAATACGCAAAAAGTGGTCATAAGCGCGTATCGCCTTTTTTTGTCCCAGGTACTATTATCAATATGCCGGCGGGGATCGTTTCTATCGAACTGAATTTACGAGGTCCAAGCTTTGCTGTCTCTTCGGCGTGTACCACTGGGTTGCATAGCATAGGTGAGGCCGCGCGTATCATTCGTTATGGAGATGCGGATCTTATGCTGGCTGGAGGCACAGAGGCTTCTATTTGTCCTTTAGGACTCTCTGGATTTAGTGCCATGCGTGCCTTATCCACCCACAATGCCGAACCTGAGAAGGCCTCCCGTCCATGGGACAAAAACCGCGATGGCTTTGTTATGGGTGAAGGCGCTGGGGTTATGGTATTGGAAGAACTAGCCCACGCCAAAGCGCGTAACGCACGCATTTACTGTGAATTAGTTGGTTATGGACTGTCGTCGGATGCGAGTCATATTACCGCACCCAATGTCGATGGTCCTTATCGTGCTATGTCTAAGGCACTGAGTGACGCTCGGCTGAATGTCGATGAAGTGCAGTATATCAATGCCCATGGAACATCGACTCAGCTTGGAGATATTAACGAAACCAACGCGATCGTTAAGTTGTTTGGTGAACATAGCAAAAAATTGTTGGTGAGCTCTACCAAATCTATGACGGGTCACCTATTAGGCGGAGCGGGTGGGGTGGAAAGTATTTTTTCGGTGCTGGCGATTTGGACGAAAACTGCACCACCGACCATCAATTTAGACCAACAAGATGAAAATTCCCTTTTAGATCATTGTGCTCATTGGGCGCGTTCGATGCCCATAGAGGTGGTGATGAAAAATAATTTTGGGTTTGGTGGTACCAATGGATGCCTTATTTTCCAAAGATTTAAGGAGTAAGACTGTTGCACCATCAGCTGTGGTGCCGAAGTTGCACTGTCAACCGCCTAAGTTATGCGGTGCACTCCAAATGATTATCTTCGGATAATGATAATGGGCGCTGTGCTGTCTATGCTACCTCCGGAGTGACATAACGCAGTCATTTGGTAGTGCAGTTGTGGCACCAGCCGATGTTGCAATAGTCTTTATTTGGCAGGGGTTGCCGCGTTGCCTTAGGACCGAGGATACTAGACGCATGACAAAAATACCACATTACCCGGCCGGGTTTATATGGATCATCCACTCTTTTCGAGTTCAAAGAGTCATGAATGTGAGCTTGTTGCTTGGCTCCTTGATTTTCGCTGGTTTAGCCACATATAGTGCTGGATATCAGATAGATTTTATTGGGCTTTCTTGGCTACCTGTGGTCTTGGCCATGAGGATAGTTTGGCAATCCTATACCCAGCCAGGAGTTTTGATGTGGAATACGCGCTATTGGACTTGGGTCAACCAAAAAGCTACGACTCCCTCTGGGTCACTACCGGCTGACCTGCCCAATGACTGCGTTAGGCAGTTCAATCCGGATAAATATATTCGTCAATTCCGAAGGTTGTGTGCACTTTGGCTAGGTTGTGGTGACAGCTCGCGGCGCCACGGGCTTTCTCAAGATCGTAACTTGACCTTACACTTATCAGCCATCGTAGTGGACTGGCAAAAGTGGATGCTGGTGCAGTTTGAAGTGGCTGATCCAGTACGATGGGTGGATAAATACCGTTGGTTTTGGGTTGAAAAAGGGGAGGAGTCCGACTGGACTGAATGGCGCAGATGCTTGTATGCATGTATTAATAAGGGGCAGAGATATGAGAACTAAATTAAATTTGTTCATAAAATGCTTGGGGTTGCTGGTATTCCTAAGTACATTCCCTGTGGCGAGCTTGGGGCAGTCAGGAGGGGGGGCACCCACGGTACGGGTGTTTCCTG